>JBAXND010000057.1 GCA_037133915.1 Bacteroidota bacterium | reverse complement strand
GACTTTCGACTTTCGACTTTCGACTTTTGACTTTTGACTTTCGACTTTTGACTTTTGACTTTCGACTTTCGACTTTCGACTTTTGACTTTCGACTTTTGACTTTCGACTTTTGACTCACGACTCACGACTCTTGACTCACGACTATAATTATTATTTGTGTAAATTTGCACCTGACTAAAAATATAGACGGATTATGTTTGAAAACCTAAGCGAAAAATTTGACCGCGCGTTTAAGATATTAAAAGGGCAGGGACACATTACCGAAATCAATGTTGCCGAATCGTTGAAGGAAGTGCGCAAAGCCTTGCTCGACGCCGACGTTAGCTATAAAATTGCAAAGCAGTTTACCGAAGATGTTAAGGAAAAGGCGATGGGTCAGCATGTACTCACGTCTGTTTCGCCGGGACAACTTATGGTCAAGATTGTGCATGACGAGCTGATTGGTTTGATGGGCAATGAGAGGACAGATATTGAGTTAAAAGGAAGCCCTGCCATTATTCTTATTGCCGGATTGCAAGGTTCGGGTAAAACCACTTTTTCTGCCAAGCTGGCCAATTATCTTAAAACTAAAAAAGGTCGTAATCCATTGCTGGTTGCATGCGACGTGTATCGCCCGGCGGCTATTGAGCAACTGCGCGTTTTAGGCGAACAAATCGGTGTGGAAGTATTTTCCGATCTGGATGATAAAAAACCTGTTTCCATTGCTAAAAGAGCGATTACGCACGCACGTGACAAAGGATATAATGTAGTTATTGTTGATACTGCCGGCCGCCTTGCCATTGACGAGGAAATGATGAATGAAATTTCGGCGGTGAAGCAGGCGTTAAACCCGCAGGAAACGTTGTTTGTGGTTGATGCCATGACCGGTCAGGATGCTGTGAATACGGCGAAAGCGTTTAATGAGCGCCTTGACTACAACGGTGTTGTTCTTACAAAACTTGACGGTGATACACGCGGTGGTGCTGCACTTACCATTAAAGCAGTTGTAAACAAGCCGATAAAATTTGTCGGGATTGGTGAAAAGGTGGATGCCATTGATGTTTTCTATCCCGAACGTATGGCCGACCGTATTCTGGGCATGGGCGATATCGTTACTCTTGTTGAGAAAGCACAGGAGCAGTTCAATGTTGAAGAAGCTCAGAAGCTGCAGCGCAAACTTGCCAAAAATGAGTTTAATCTTGACGATTTTCTTGCCCAAATCAGGCAGATAAAGAAGATGGGGAATGTAAAAGACCTTATCGGGATGATACCGGGTATGGGCAAAGCCATGAAGGATGTGGACATAGAAGATGATGCCTTTAAAGGGATTGAAGCCATCATTTGCAGTATGACGCCTATGGAGCGACAGAAACCCGAAGTGTTGAACGGTTCGCGTCGCAAAAGAATTGCTGCAGGCAGCGGTACCAACATTCAGGAAGTGAACCGGCTTATCAAGCAATTTGAAGACACGCGCAAGATAATGAAGTCGGTATCGCAGGCCGGTAAAAACCCTGTTCGCGCCATGCGCAATATGCGGGGAATGATGAGAAAATAGTTCGTAACCTTTAATAGTTTATTATGAAAAAAAATATTCTCCTGGCAGCAGGAATGATGCTGCTTTTAGCATGGGCGAATGTGCCTGCAATGGCGCAGATTGGCTCATCATGTGCCAATTCTTACATTGTGGCTGCCTTGCCTTTTTCGCAAACATCGATGACCACAGCGGGCTCGGGCAATGCATACAACAGTTCCATGGCATGTGCCAGTAATTATATGAACGGTGAGGATTTCGTTTTTTCGTATGCCCCGGCAACGGATAAATACATCAACATTACACTGAGCAACACAGGCAACGCCGTTGGACTTTTTGTTCTTGACAGCTGCCCCGATATGCCCGGTGCGAATTGTGTTGCAAGTACAGAGGCCATGCTAGGAAATCCTTCGTTAGCCAATGTGCATCTTACCGGCGGTGTTACCTATTATATTATTGTTTCTACGCTTGATCCAATCATTATCCTTCCCAACCCGAATACAGCTTTTGATATTGCGATAGATTCAGTTAATCCGAACGATGCTGTTGCTGTCGGTATTGCCGGACCGCTTTCTTCATGCTCCCTGAGCAATGAACATGTGAGCATGATACTCTCCAATAATGGCATTGCACCCATCGACAGTTTTGACGTTGGATACACGATTAACGGCGGTTCGGTTGTTACCGAAACCTATTTTCCAGCATTAAATCCCGGTGATACGGTTTTATATACTTTTACGTCAACCGTTGATATGTCTGCTCTGAATGGTGTTTTTAATATTGCAGCTTTTACAATGCTTGCAGGCGATAAAGACAATTTGAACGACACAACCTACGGCATGGTGGCTCACCTGAATACGGTGTCTGCATTTCCGTATAGCGAGAATTTTGAATCGGGAATCGGAAGTTGGATGGGCAGCGCCGAATCTTCGTGGCAGTGGGGCGAGCCTGCGAAACCCATTATTAATCATGCTGCGTCACCATCACATTGCTGGACAACGAATCTTACGGGAAATACACTGGCCGGTGAGAACTCATATCTTAGCGGGCCCTGCTTTGACTTCAGCAGTCTGGCAAATCCTTTTATCAGGTTTAACCTTTGGTACGAAACCACCATGTTATCCTCGTCGGCCATACTCGAAGCCAGCGCCGATCAGGGTGCGACATGGACTAAAATTGGCAACAGCACCGACTCCAGCGGACATTGGTACAACAGCATAAACAGCCTTTTTGAACCTGCATGGACAGGCAGCTCATCCGGTTGGGTGCTTATGCAGCACGCCCTCGACGGCTTTGCCGGTGAGCCTGATGTCAGCTTACGCATTGTTTACAGTGGCGGCTTTTCTATCATTCCGCCAACAGAAGGACTCGCGGTTGATGATATGGAAATATTTGAGTGCATTGTTGCCAATGCCGATTTCACCTTCTCGGTAAACGGGAATTTAGTTTCGTTCAATAACAGTTCGACCAATTCAACGCATTACGAATGGGATTTCGGTGATGGAAGCGGCGCTTCAACAACCAATACTTCGCACACCTATACCAATACTGGGACGTACACCGCTACACTTTATGCATTTAACGATTGCAGTGTGGATACCCTTACCCAGGTTTTTAATTTTACCGGAATCGGTGAGAACAATGAAACACCCGTATTCAGTTGCCACCCCAATCCCGGCAACGGAAAATTTATTGTTTCGGGCAGTACATCCGCGCAAAGCGAAATTAAAATGACCGTTTCCAATGCTTTGGGCGAAAAAGTATTTTCAGAAACTATTCCCGGAACCAACGGAATTCTGAATACCGAAGTAGATCTTACCTTTTTAAGCAAAGGCATTTATTTTATGAATGTAGCAACGCAGCAGCATTCTTCAGTGATAAAACTGGTGATAGAATAACATAGAAATTCGCAATTTTGTTAAACCGTAAGATAATGGCTGAAATTAAAATCGCCGGAATCTTACGGTTTCTTTCTTTGTATTTCTGCTACCTTTGTTTCAAATAGTTTCATGCTGATGATTAAACGATGCTGGATAATTGGGTGGCTGCTTATTACAAGCTGCATGGCGTTTGGGCAAACGCTCTACTCGAGCCGTGAAGGCTGTGCATTACCGCCGCGGGGAACTATCCGCATTCTTAACCTGTTTATAAATATTGTTTACGACCAGACGCCTGAGCGCGATCCGGCCATAAGTAAACCCGACGCGCCCTGGAAGGCAGGTTTGCCGAACACTATAAACACAAATCCGCCGTCGTATCTCGCATCGTTTATTGATTCCGATTTGAAAAATAATCAGCCCAACGGTTTGATGACTAAATTATTTTTTGAATCAAGTCTGGGCATGTACAGGGTTTTAGGTGATTTTATTATCGTTGATGTTGCCCAGTCGTATATCACTCCCGCAAAGCCGGGTGCAAATTTTGGTCCATCGGATTTAATCAAAGCGGCCATTGAAATTATTAATAAAAATGGTTTCAAAACAGTTTTCGGGCACGACTCCATTTCGGATTTTGATTTGCTTACTAAAGGCTCAGCCGGTCAGCCCAAAAAGATGGAGGCTAACGGAAAAATTGATTACCTGCAGGTATGTTTCAGGAATACCGCACGTAAAGATGAAAAGGGAAACTCATACAGCTACGGGCAGGTAGGTGAGGGTGAAGGAAACTCTTATGAATCGCTGATTTGTCATGAGTGCAAACTTAAGATTGGCGGTAAATTCTATGAAAATGAAATCAGCTCCATTCAAGGCGTTGGACCGGGCGATTTAAGCGTTTCCGACAAGGCTATTATTTTTCATGAATTTGCACACAATCTTTTTGGATCAAATGCTTTTCATACTTCAGGAGGAAATCACTACAACACCATTTATCCCTGCGTATTTATGGGCATGCAGTGTGGTTATGGCCTCATGGGCGGCTATAATTCGAGTTTGGTAAGCTGCAACGGATATGAACGCTGGCGCATGGGTTGGACAGACACCCTTACCAATACTTCTCATTTTGATATCAGCGCCGGTAATTTTCTGTCGGACATCAGCCGTGCCGATGGCAGTAAAACCTTTATTCTGCGCGACTTTGTGAGCAGCGGTGATGCAATCAGGATTCAGTTTCCTTATGTTGATAAAGGTGGTTCAAACCAATATTTGTGGCTCGAAAATCACCAGGTAGGGAAGAATGGCAAGCTTGATTTTATGCAGTATTCGAATTCGGCGGACTGCCGGCAGCCGGGTTCGGCAGGCATTTATGCATATATTCAGGTTGGCAAAGATGTTCTGGAGAGTCAGTATGCTTCTGAGGTTTATCCTTCCAACCAGACCGATAATCTGAAAATAGTTTCGGCAAAGGGCAACTGGGACCGTAAAATAGTTTCAACAACCGATACCGTGAATTGCATCGCATGGCGCAAAATTGTCACATCTGAGGAACGCCTGCAGCCCAATCCACTGACCGGTTATACCGATCAGCAAACACATTTTTTTGAAACAGATGGCAGCACCAAAGCGCTCAACAATGCATCGTATGGAATTCTGCCGTGGATTGTTTATGTAAAGGGCGAAACCTATTCAAACCTGCCGTATCTGGGCGATAATTTTGATGCTTTTACAGGAACTTCGGTAATGGATATCGGGAGCAATCCTGCTCCTGTAAACGCCGTTACATGCTACGTTGAGCAGGGCGGACGTACAATAAAACCATTGAAAAAGGCGCCGGATACAAAATGCGTATGGCTGAGCGGTTTGAAAATTGAAATGGCTGACCAGAAAAACGGAACGTTTAAAGTAGTTGTAAGCTGGGATGATTACAGAATAAAAAATAATGTGCGCTGGACCGGAACAATTATGCTGCAAGAGCAACTGATAGTGAATGCAAAAAAAACAATTCTTTTAGATCAGGGCTATACACCAACGCAGGTGCCTCGCGACAGTCTGTCCGGTTTTTTTGCGCCTCAAACACGTTTAACGGCTGAAAATAATTCAGTCATTATTCTTGAGCCCGGTTCCGGGATTATTCTTGACCATGGCAGCAAACTGATAATCAAATCGGGCAGTGCGCTTGAAATGCGCAAAGGAAGTTCGATTACGGTCAAGAAAGGATGCGAATTAATAATTGAAAAATCGGCAAAATTCACCAATGGCGGAGGCCGCATTAAAGTTAAAAAGGGCGGAATATACAGTGTCCGCTGAAAAAGGAAAATCAGCTTAGAATCGAAAAACAATACTCTCGATTAGTTTTGTTTGATAACCTTCAGAGTGCTTTTTGTCGTGGCTGTTTCAATTGTCAGGAAATAGAGGGCGTCAGGAAACCCGGATACGGACCATGTTTTGTCAATTTTATTATCCGTAATCATAGCATGCTCACTGAAAAGAATCTGCCCAAGCAAGTTAGAAAGAGTCACAGTGCAGTCGCCATTTTCAATGTCGGTTGCATATAGGTTTATTTTATCCGAAACAGGATTTGGAAACACCTGTAAACTGCCGGGAACTGACAGCTGCGGCATTCCGGTGGCGGTGATAATTTGAAAGGTTTGTGCACAGGTGATTCCATTATACACGGCCTGAAATGTATAGGTTCCGGCATTGGTGGGCAATAGCTTAGACCAGCCTCCGTAGCTTCCGTTGTATGCAGTTGGAGTGGTATAGCTCCAGGTGTTGAATGTTGTTCCTCCCGGATTAAGAATGCTCATTACAGCCGTCATTCCAGGTGTCGAATTTCTGAAGAAAACATAAAATTTCGCATAGCCCGGAGACAATCCCGGTCCCTGAAAAGGTATGGTGTAAGAGGTGCTTTCATTGGGTGTTTCTGTATTACAGCTTGGCAACACAATATCGGTAGTATGCACCGATGCTTTAATTACGGAAGGTTCGGTATAAGGTTTTTGTGCCGTCCACCATGTTGCGGCATTCAATAAATTGCACGTTCCGTAGTAAGGATCCTTATAAGTTGCAGATGTTGTTCCGCTCCAGATTTCAAAATGAAGATGTGGTCCCGACGAACTGCCTGAACTCCCGACCACGCCTAAATACTCACCGGCAGTAACGGTCTGGCCAATTGCTTTTGTGGTAATGGCGCCATTTTTCATGTGCCAGTATAAAGCAACAGAACCGTCGGCATGCTGAATGATTACATAGTTGGCCGGCAATGAACTGCCTGCACCAACACAGTTTCTGTCGTATGCGCCGTCATTTTTGTCAATGATTGTTCCTGCTGCGGCTGCAATAACTTCAACCTGACTGTTATCCATTTTATAAAAACCAAATGGAAATGTCATTATATCCGTACCTTGATGCCCGTCGTATGTGTGTGTGCCGCAATTGTAATCGGAGTAAGAGCCGCTTGCCGTATTCTGGTCAACATAGGCAGAAATGGCGTAAAAGCTGCAATCAGTCAGATTTGTTGCTGCCTGAAGGGGCCAGTTTAACAGGACTGTATTAGGACTTTTGGGCATTTTATCCATTCCGAGCCGTTTAATATTTTCGGCAATACGCTGGTCAAGTAGCTGATATTGCTGCGATGTGATGCAGGGATTGTCGGCACTATTTATTTCAGTGAAAACAGCACCTTCTTCAGCAGAAGGCAGCGTACTTGTGTTTTGAGCAGATAATGAAAAGCTGCAAACCAGCAGAAAAAGAAAAAGGGCAGGGTTTCTTTTCATGGAGTATGGATTAAGGTTAATAGCAATAGACGCATTAATTTGATATTGGTTGTCCGGAAACTGAAATCGCAGACAATCCAAAAATACATAATTTTCTTAGCATCCTATAATCATAATAGTTACGGCTGTATATCGTTTCGTTTGCAAATGACTTCGTACTTCTGATTTTCCTAAATCATTAAAAAGAATTATCTTTGCAAAAAAAGTTCATTTACATTTTAATTGACCATGCTGAGCAGAAGGGTACTACGAATTAAGGCAATGCAGGCGGTTTACACGTTTTCCCTTGCGGGTAACGACAACCTGGGAGATGCTGACCGCCGCATGATGGCGTACATTGAAAAAATACATGACCTGTTCATATACCAGCTTTCGGTACTTGCCGAAATTGTGGATGTTTCGGCCGGTATTATTGAAACAGGCAAGCAAAAATATTTTCCAACCGAAGAAGAGAAGAATCCTAACCTGCGATTTATAAACAATCGTCTTGTTCGTGCTATATCCGATCATCCCGACTACAAAAGGAGGCGTGATGCGCTGAAAATAAACTGGAGCGAAGACAAAGATATTATTCGCAACCTGTTTATTGAAATCCGTGACACCGAAGAATTTGAAGCATATATGAATTCAGCCGAAGATTCTTTTGCCTCTGACGCCCGTTTTATTATCAATGCTTTTGCAGGAATTATTGCCGAAAGCGAAGAACTTAAGCTGTTTTACGAAGAAAAGAATGTGAATTGGGTGGATGACTTCGATTTTGCCAATCTGATTGTAAACAAAACTCTGATTGATCTGTCGAAGTCAAATGGTAAAATGGTTGCATTGCCTTCGCTTTTCAGCGAAGATCCCGAAGAGGAAGCCGAAGACCGTAAATTTGTACATGATTTATTCATGAAAACGGTTATCCATAGCGAGAAATTTGATAAAATGATTGAAGGAAAGGTCCAGAACTGGGAGATTGAACGTATTGCCCTTATGGATCTTATACTTATTAAAATGGCAATATGTGAGTTTACTCAGTTCCCGTCGATACCGGTAAAGGTGACCATCAATGAATATATTGAGATAAGTAAAATGTACAGCACACCTAAAAGCAAACTGTTCATCAACGGCATACTTGATAATCTGGTTCCTGAACTTACCGAATTGGGTCTGATGAAAAAAACAGGCAGAGGTCTCCGCGATTCCTGAGCAAATTCTTCGATTTCTAATCAGAATCAAAATTACCCGATACCAAATATTTCATATATTTGCACGTTAAAATTCCATGGAAATGATAAGGAAAGTTTTGTTTGTTCTGATGCTTTGTCTGCCGTTTGTTATGGGCTCGTGCAAAAGCAACCGCAACAGCGGTGACATCAACACAAGTGTTGTCAATAATCCTAACACCGCCTCGGGAGAGATGAATACCGAAAATCTGCCTGTTTTCAGTTTTGAAACGGAAGAGCACGATTTTGGCCGGTTGGTGCAGGGCGAAAAAGTTTCGTATACCTTTAAATTTAAAAATTCAGGCAAGTCGGACCTCGTTATTTCATCAGCTAAAGCAAGCTGCGGGTGCACTGTTGCCGATTATCCCAAAATGCCTATAAAAGCAGGTGCTGAAGGCAATATAAGCGTTTCATTTGACAGTGAAGGCAAAAAAGGAATACAGAATAAAACTGTAACCTTGCTTGCAAATACACAACCCGGAACAAAGGTTTTAACAATCAAGGCAGAAATAGTTCTGCCCGAAAAATAAATGTTGAACATTAATAATACATCATTATGAATTTACTGAACATTCTTCTTATGGCTCCGCCCGCCGGCGACGGAAAAAGCGGTGGTAGCATCTGGCAGACCGTTATTATGTTTGCACTGATAGCCGTTGTATTCTATTTATTTTTTATCAGGCCTCAGTCAAAGCGCAACAAGGAAATGAAAAAATTCCGCGAAAGCCTGAAAAAAGGTGACAAAATATTAACTGCAGGCGGTATTCACGGTAAAATTGTTGAAATGCAGGAAACAACTGCTATCATCGAAACTGAAGGACAGGGTCGTTTAAAGATTGAGAAATCGTCTATTGCCCAGTACACTTCATCCGATCAGGCTGCAGAAACAAAATAGTAAACCGGCTTTTGCTCAGTATTGGCAATGCCTGCTTCCCCGCTAATTAACGGGGAAGTTCATTTTTTACAGCAACCGTATGGAATCCAGTATCGGCAGCGGTAAATCAGGAAAGCGTAAGGAAAAGGCCATCATTTTCCTGATATGCCTTGTAATTGCAGTTGCTACATGGCTGCTGATAAAACTTTCGAAGACATATTATACTGTTGGTCAGTTTTCGGTTGAATACGTCAATCTTCCTCCCGACTGGGCATTCTCTGCCCGTCCCGATTCTATTCTTTACCTGAATATGAAAACCGAAGGATACCGAATCATTCATGAAAAATTATTTGTTCATCAGCATAAAATTTTCATTGATATAAGCGGACTTAAACCGATTAAAAACGGTCAATTTTATGAAGCTTCGGTTAATTCTGCCGACCTTGCTGAACGCATTTCCGCTCAGGTGGGTGATAATTACCAAATCATGAATATCACCCCTCATACCATGTTTTTCAAGTTTGAAAAAGCGGAAACGAAAAAGGTGAAAGTGAAATTGAACTATGATATCAGTTATGGTCAGCAATACGGACTTTATCATCAAATATTGTTCGACCCTGATTCCGTACAGATAAAAGGACCGCACGATCTGGTGAGCGGAATCCACAGCGCGGAAACTGAAGAAATCGCGTTTTCAGGTCTTACATCCGGCACCTGGTGCACTGTTCCGGTGAAAATGCCGGCAGGGGCCGACTTTGCTGCAAATCCTTCGTATATCAAGGTTTTTATTCCGGTAGCGGAATTTACCGAAAGCGATTTCGACGTGCCGGTGGTCATTGACAGTTTGCCCAAAGGTCTTACCTATAAAATATTTCCGGAAAAAGTGAAGGTGCGGATACTCGCGCCTATGCACGATTTAAAAGAGATGGCATCACCTGATTTTACCGCTTCGTTAAATTATTTTGAAATACTGAACAAGGAAAAGAATAAAGCAAAAGTAAGTCTTGTAAAAGTTCCAAAGTATACGAAAGTAGTTTCAATTGTTCCCGATAAAGTTGAATTTCTGATACAGAAATAATGATTATAATCGGCCTCACCGGCGGCATAGGCAGTGGTAAAACAACTGTGGCGCGAATATTCGAAGCCCTCGGAATTCCTGTGTATTTTGCCGATGCGGAAGCACGAAAATTTTATACATTGCCCGAAGTAATTGATAAAGTCATTGCAATTTTTGGTAACGATGTTTTTACCGACGATGGCTCGCTTCGCTCTGATTTGCTTGCCCGGCGGGCTTTTGCCGACTCACAGAAACTGAAACAGCTCAATGATGTTATACATCCATTGGTGATGGCTGATTTCAATACATGGACACAACGATTTGAAGACAAAGAATATGTGATTCTTGAATCAGCCATACTTTTTGAAACCGGTCTGAACCGGCACTTTGCAAAAACAATTGTGGTGGATGCGCCCTTGCCCTTGTGCATTCAGCGCGTGATGCGGCGCGACGGAGTCAAAAGTGATGCTGTGCAGGCACGTATCAGCAAACAAATGAATCCTTCCGAAAAAGTTCGTCTGGCCGATTACGTCATCACAAATGATGAAGAAACCCCTGTAATTCCTCAGGTTCAAAAAACTCATAATTCAATTGTAAATTTGAATTCCAACGAATTTAACAATTGATATTTAGTTGTTTTCCGGCAATTATCTATGCAGCAATAATCTCAACTATAATAATATCAGATTATTAGCCGAAAAAATGATATCATTCAGTTATTGAATCATGCGAGGCGTCTGCTGTATGTAGTAACTTTGATTCAATTGAATAATCTACAATCCAATATAATATAGACCATGATAAAGAAAATCCTGATTGCCAACAGGGGTGAAATTGCTGTGAGGGTAATGCGAACCTGCCGCGAAATGGGAATTGGAACCGTCGCTGTGTTTTCGTCGGCCGACAGGCCATCGCTTCATGTTCGTCATGCCGATGAAGCGCATTACATCGGACCGGCTCCATCTATGGAAAGCTACCTTAATATTGACAGAATAATTGAGGCCGCCAAAAAATCGGGGGCTGATGCCATACATCCGGGTTATGGATTTCTTTCTGAAAACGCGGCCTTCTCCGACCGTTGCAAAAAGGAAGGTATATTGTTTATCGGACCCACATCAGACGCTATTCTGACTATGGGCGATAAAATTACGGCCCGTCAAAAAATGGTCAGTTCGGGTGTCCCCGTCGTTCCCGGTTCACCCGGAAGTATTAATAAAGATGCTGACATCCTTTCCATCATAAAGGAAATTGGATTGCCCGTAATGATAAAAGCATCTGCCGGCGGTGGTGGTAAAGGAATGAGGCTGGTGCGTCATGAAAAAGATATTAAGAATGCTGTAAGAGCGGCCAAATCAGAGGCGCTTTCTTCTTTCGGTAATGATTCTGTTTATATTGAGAAGTATATTGAATCGCCTCACCACATTGAATTTCAGATTCTGGCTGACAGGCACGGGAACGTAATTCATCTGGGCGAGCGCGAATGTTCTGTTCAGCGACGCCATCAGAAGGTGATTGAAGAAACACCTTCGCCCATCATGACCCCGGAGCTGCGCAAAGAAATGGGGGCACATGCTGTGGCTGCTGCAAAATCGGTAAATTATGAGGGCGCCGGCACCATTGAATTTCTTGTTGACGCGCATCGTAAATATTATTTTCTTGAGATGAACACCCGGCTTCAGGTAGAGCATCCCATTACTGAACGTATAACCGGAATAGACCTTGTAAAAGAGCAGATAAATATTGCTAACGGTGGTGTGCTGAATTACAGTCAGGACGATATTAAAATTACCGGTCATGCTATTGAATGCCGCATCTATGCCGAGGATCCGGATAATAATTTTATGCCCTGTCCGGGAATTATCAAGCATATTACCGAGCCAATGGGACTGGGCGTGCGAATTGACGGATATGTTTACAGGGGTTACAAAATTCCGATTTATTACGACCCCATGATATCAAAAATGATTGTGTGGTCGCAAACACGTCCCGAAGCTATCCTGCGCATGAAACGGGCACTCGCTGAATATAAAATTACCGGAATCAAAACGTCAATCAAGTTTTTGAAGAAAATAATGACCGCACCTGATTTCGTAGAAGGGAAGTATGACACACATTTTATTGAAAATAATCACGACTTTTTATTCAAACCGGAGCCTGATGATTCAATACGCGAAGACATGGCTATCATTGCTTCTTTTATTGATTACATGCGAAAAATTGATGCAGCAACACCTAAAGTAATTAATACTACACTCGGGAATAACTGGAAAGATTTGGGAAGAAAAAAGAATGTACTGAGACTATAAAAATCAATTAGTTAATTTGAAAATGATATTGGTAAAAATAAAAAATACTTAGTGTATGTCGCTCGAAATAAATATAGGTAAACGAACTGCCGCCATTGAATTGATGTCGGTAGATAAATCCTTCTACACTTTTCTCGTTGACGGAAAAGAGTACGTGGTGGATGTTATTAGCCTGGACAAAGGTGCTTATTCAATGCTTTACAATAACAGGTCTTTCTACATTGAACTGATTGAAGGAAAAGACAGCAAGCAATATTTTGTCAATACAAAAAATCTGTCGTATGAACTTGAAATTATTGACGCGGAAAGCAAATATCTGAAGAATAAAAATAAAGGTGCTCTGGCTCTTTCAGAAAATTCAATTATTTCGCCAATGCCGGGAAAAGTCGTTAAAATCCCTGTCAGTATTGGTGATGCAGTTCAGGCCGGTCAAACACTGATTATAATTTCTGCGATGAAAATGGAAAGTGAATACAAGGTAAGCAAGGATGCTGTTATAAAAGAAATTCTTGTGAAGGAAGGCGATACTGTTGACGGAAATCAAACGCTTATTGTTTTCGAATGATGCATTTTATTTACAATTCCTGAAGGCGCGATTGAGAAATTGTTTTTTATAATTATACGGAGTTTAAATTTCTATAGTATGAACGGACAAGAAAAAAAGTATCAAAAATACGAAGAGCTTAAAAATATTGCGGAAGCCGGTGGTGGTAAAGAACGGATAGATAAACATCATGCTGCCGGAAAAAAAACAGCCCGCGAACGCATCCACGCGCTGCTTGACCCTGATTCTTTCGTTGAGCTGGATAAGCTGGTAACGCACCGTTCTACAGATTTTGGAATGGAAAAAACAAAATTCCTGGGCGATGGGGTGGTTTCAGGCTACGGCAAAATTGACGGCAAACTCGTGTACGTTTATGCCCAGGATTTTACTGTTTTTGGCGGAACTCTGAGCAGAGCAAATGCTGATAAAATTGTAAAAGTGCAGCAAATGGCCATGCAAAACGGCGCTCCGGTTATTGGATTGAACGATTCGGGCGGCGCCAGAATACAGGAAGGTGTTCAGAGTCTCGCAGGTTATGCCGATCTTTTTTATCTTAATGTTATGGGTTCAGGCGTAATTCCTCAGATTTCGGCAATATTGGGACCCTGCGCCGGTGGTGCTGTATATTCGCCCGCCATAACAGATTTTATTCTGATGGTAAAAGATACCAGTTACATGTTTATCACCGGCCCCGATGTTATAAAAGCGGTAACGCATGAAGATGTTTCCAAAGAAGATTTGGGCGGCGCGATGTCGCATAATGCCAAAAGCGGCGTGGCACATTTTATTGCAGAAGATGATGAGCATGCCATGATGATGCTTCGTGAGCTCATGAGTTTTCTGCCCTCAAACAATATGGAAGACCCGCCGGTTAAGCCATGTACCGATAATCTCAGGCGTGAGGACGAAAAGCTTCAGACGCTTGTTCCCGATGATCCGAATAAGCCGTATGACATGAAGGAAATTATTCTGAGCGTTATCGACGACCATAACTTTTTTGAAGTACAGCAGTATTATGCCCAGAATATGATTATCGGATTTGCGCGACTGGCAGGCAAACCGGTTGGTATTGTTGCCAATCAGCCTGCGTTTCTTGCCGGCGTTCTGGATATCAATTCATCTGTAAAAGCTGCCCGTTTTGTGCGCTTTTGCGATGCCTTCAATATTCCGTTAGTTACTTTTGTTGATGTGCCGGGATTCATGCCGGGAACCGTTCAGGAGTTTGGCGGAATTATTAAACATGGTGCGAAGTTGCTGTATGCCTTTGCTGAAGCCACCGTGCCAAAAGTAACGGTCATTACCCGGAAAGCTTACGGCGGTGCTTATGATGTGATGTCGAGCAAACACATTGGCGGAGATATCAATTATGCATATCCGGCAGCAGAAATTGCCGTAATGGGTGCCGAAGGTGCCGTAAACATTATTCTCAGAGATAAAATTACGGATGAAGAAAAGCAACTGGCCATTGACGATTACCGTGAAAAATTCGCAAACCCTTACAGAGCTGCTGAACTTGGATATATTGATGAAATAATTCTGCCAAAACAAACACGGTATAAGCTGATACAGGCGCTCGAAATGACGCAGAATAAAAGCAAAACAAATCCGCCTCGCAAACATGGGAACATTCCATTATGAAAATCTGCATTATTAATTTCATTTTTTGTTAATTATTTCTTTGGTTATTAGAATTTTATTAATATTGGAATCCGTGACCGGTATTGATTTAAATCGGCGTAATTTTGAAAAGAAATATATTGGAATAATTTAAAATAAATGAAAGTACTCCTTGTTGAAGACGAAGCCCGTGTAGCATCTTTTATTAAAGAAGGGCTCGAGGAAAATGGCTATATTGTTGAAATAGCCAGCGAAGGCCTGACAGGTCGAAAATTTGCATTGGCAAATCATTATGATATTGTATTGCTTGATGTTATTATTCCGTTTCTAAACGGAATTGACCTCTGTAGGGAAATCCGCAAACAGAAACCGGGCATGCCGATTCTTATGCTTACCGCTCTTAGCAGCACGACCAACAAGCTGGAAGGCTTTGACGCCGGTGCCGATGATTATCTTGCCAAACCATTTGAATTTAAAGAGCTGTTGGCACGCATCAAGGCCGTAACCAATCGTACAAAAGACCAGAAACATTATTCAAACGTACTGCAGGTGGCCGATCTCGTGCTTAACCTTGATGAAAAATCGGTTCATCGCGCAAATAATAAAATTGATCTCACGGCGAAGGAATATTTTTTGCTCGAACTTTTAATGAAAAACGCCAACCGGGTGCTTACCCGCGCTGAAATTTCTGAAAAAGTCTGGGACATCAATTTTGAAACAGGAACCAATATTGTGGATGTTTATATTGCGTATCTTAGACGCAAAATAGATAAGGATTATCCTAAAAAACTTATTCATACCCAGTTTGGAATAGGATATGTTCTGAGAGAAGAAAACTGATATGCAGATACGCCGAAAGCTGACTTTACAATTTGTTGCATTGGCAGCCGCTATTCTATTTCTATCCCTGTTTTCAGTTTACACATATTCGAGTCTTTATCGCAAAATGCAATTTGGAAACCGCCTTTCGAACAGGGCAAAAACCAATGCTAAATTCTTTGTGGATGTTAAAGAATTCGACATCAGCACCATCAGGCTGATAGACCAGAATACGGTCAGCGTGCTGCCGTTTGAGAATATTTTTATTTTCAGTACGAAAGGAAATCTGCTTTATTGCAATAAAATATTACCCTATTTTGTAATCCAGCCCGAATGGGTGAATCAGGTCAGTGCACAATCAAAAGTTTTTTATCAGCAAAGTGGTTTTGAGATAGTCGGGCTGCATTTTGTAGGAACACAGAAGGATTGTATTGTGTTTGCCGGAGCTATTGACCACGATGGCAATGAGCGTGTTCGTAATTTGACACTGATGCTTATCGCGGTTTTTGTTGTTGGAGTTATTGTGATGTGGATTGCCGGTTGGGTCTATGCAGGCAGAGCGCTGGCACCAATCTCGGGCATGATAGACCAAACGGATAAGATTACATTATCAAACCTGAATAACCGCCTTAAGGTGGGCGCCAAAAAAGATGAACTCTCAAATTTGGCTGCTACTATCAATAAACTTCTTGACCGTCTGTCGGAAGCCAGCGCGGTGCAACAAAAATTTCTGGCGAACGCAGCTCACGAACTGCGAACACCACTTACCGTACTCATGGGGCAAATTGAAGTAGCACTGATGAGTGAACGTACGAATGATTATTATCGCAGAAGACTGGAAGCACTTCTGGACGATATTGTCGGGCTTAAGGAAGCCGCAAATCAATTATTAGCGCTGGCACAAGTGAGCGCCGACGAATCCCAAATCATTTATACGAAACTCAGTATTGAAGAAATTGTGCTTCAAAGCTACGTGGAAGTGCTGCGCCGATGGTCTAATGCTATCGTGAATATGAACCTGAATATGGCTGCTCACGATTCTGAGAAAACGTTTGTATCCGGCAACGAAGTAATGCTGAGAACAGCTCTGCTCAACCTTCTCGAAAATGCCTGCAAATTCAGCGTTGGCAAACCGATTGATATTTCTCTCGACAGAGAAGGAGCGTTTGTTCATATTACAATACAAGATCATGGAATAGGAATTATGCCCGATGAACTGGAACATATTTTTCAGCCTTTTTTCAGGGGAAAGAACACCGGCGAGGTGCAGGGAAGCGGCATGGGACTTTCTGTTGTTGACAAAATCATCAAACTGCATAATGGAAGTATCAGTGTGAAATCAGAAGTAGAGCAGGGGACCACATTCGTGATTACACTGCCGGTTACTCTTCAGGCATAGAATTTCACTTTCCGCCGGTTTGAAAATTCATTAATGAAATCTAATAACCTTCTAATCAGTATTTAATTTTGCGGGAGGAGTTTTATCCGTATTTTGTAACGAATAATGGAATTGATTACTATTCAGGTTCGTTAACAGTTTGGGTAGGACTGAAAACGACGCATTCTTTTCGAAAGACGAGAATAATTGAATGTGATTAGGTTAATCGAAGAGGGCAGTGCTAACTGCCCTCTTTGGTTTTTCAGGAGCAATGATTATTTTGCCTCGTGATACTCTTCTTCGGTGTTGATATTCCAGATGTTTTCTTTTGAAGTTTCACCGACAATGATATTGTTTACAGCCGTTATTGCCGTAAGCATGGAATGATCCTGATTATTGTATTTGTGCATTCCGTTTCTTCCAACCAGATATAGATTCTTAATATTGTCAGTAAATTCCCTTATTGTGTTGAACTGCGAATACGTTCCAAAATAGGCAGGATACGTTTTCGGAACACGAATAATAGTACTGTCTATAACTTCATTTTTATCGATGATATCAATACTGTCCAATTCATGCACTGCAAATTGAATGAAATCGGCATCCGTCATGCTCCACAACGCATCTCCTTCGTTACAGAAATATTCAAGCCCAATCCACACCTTGTCAATATCAGCTACCATGTAAGGCGACCAGTTATTGAATATCTGCAGCCGTCCTACTTTTACATCGCGTTCCTGAATATAAACCCAGTTATCGGGAACCAGATTGTTTAACGTGCTGATGCGGGTTTCATTCTTTATTTTTAATTTATTAAGCAACAATCCAACGGTAATAAAATCGCGGTATTGCAGACCGCTGCTCACTTTTTTTATTTCAGCCGGTACGCTGCTGCCCATGGCATTTATAAGGTCAATCACAGGCATGGTAGAGAAAAAATAATCGCCCGCGATGGTTGTATTTTCTTTTGTGATATTATTGCAATACGTAAGTTCACTGACATTATTTTCAGCAACGTTCAGCTTCACAACTTCAGCATTTTTTATGATTGTCCCGCCTTTTGCTTCCACAATTTTTGCAACAGTCTCCCACATCTGTCCCGGGCCCAGCTTTGGATACATGAATTGTTCAATCAAACTTGTATCGGTATTTTTTTGCTCAATAGACCGTTCTTTCCTGAACATGGACTTTACAGCGTGTGCCATGGCGCGTGTCACCGAAAGACCTTTGATGCGCTGTGCGCCCCAGTCGGCGGCTATTTCATTGCAGGGCACGCCCCAGACTTTTTCAGTATAATCTTTAAAAAACGTTTTGTAAAGCTCGGTGCCAAATCTGCTGATGAAAAAGTCTTCAAGCGTTTTTACATTTTTGACAGGGAATATTTGTACCCAAATATAGGTCCACCCGATTTTGAAAATTCTGACAATTCCCAGATTCGACAGCGTTTTCAAATTAAGTGTAATAGGGTAATCAAAAAACCTGCGCAGAAAAAATATCCGTGACAGACGGCTCCTGATAAGCATTACATTATCTTCCTTTTCAGGATCAGGACCGTTGGGCGAAAGTTGAACGTGTGTACTTTTTTTATGATAAAAAATTTCTTTCAGAATATCATCTTTGGATTCGGAACCCTGCACCGGCATGATTTCCAGCCACCACTTCATCACACGGTCCGACTTTGAGAAAAATCGGTGCCCGCCAATATCAATACGATTTCCGTTATGAACTACCGTTTTGGAAATACCTCCGATATCATTGGTTTTCTCAATGATGATAGGTTTGATATCAGTTTTTGTAACAAGTTCGTATGCGGCGGTCAGCCCTGCAGGACCGGCTCCGATAATAAGGGCAGTTTTACTCATTATTTGAACCTGGGCAGATAGTCTTTCATCATATCTTTATGAACCATGAAGTCCATCATTTTCAACTTCACATAGTCTTCACTGAAAAAGTAATGACCAAAATTCTTGCTGTCTTTACCGTTATTGCGTGAACCGGAGCCTGAATCTTTTATCAGATACCAGTCTTTTCCGTCTTTTTCGTAATACCCAACCAGATGAATGCCGTGATCGTCGGTAGTTGTTTGATTGCTGAAACGCATCTGCCGCGCTGATTCATCAATGTATTCAGACGGAATATCGAAGGTAGGCACAATAGCCACTTGCGTGGATGTTTCAAATCCGGGTTCCGACACATCGCCCCCAATGGCCAGACCATATCCGGCACGGATGGCCGCTTTAACAACTTTCATATAATCGTCAAGCGGAAGATTATAATAATCGGCACTGTGCCACCAGTTATCGGGAACGTCGTATTCAACCTGCTTCCAGTAAGGCTTTTCAAGAATTGAAGTAACATCAATGTAATCGTCGAGCTTCAGCTTGAGCACATTATTAAGATAATCCTGAGGTGTCATTTCTTTGCTTTCGGCAATAACTTTTGTGGGAGGAACGCCCAGATAAAAATTCAAGATACTTTTAATGTTGGCGATTACAATTTCTTCATTCCATGCATTGGATTCCTTTACACTGGTAAGATATCCGTTCATTTCTTCGAACATTTTTTCGTGTGTATGATACGTCTGTCCCGGTTTCAATCCGGTATAATCCGCTTCAGGAACAATCCCGTATTTTTTCCAGATACGTGTTACGGCATTGCCCTCAGAACCTTCGCTGAATGCACTGTTGCCGCGCTCCTGAACAAAACGACGTGCCTTTTCAACATATTCCCAGTAAACCGTGTACATCTCCGATAATTTCACCTTCTGTTTGGTGAGGCGGTAAATTTCAGTTTCAAAATACGAGGTGGTTGAAAAACACCAGCAGGTACTTGTGTTACCCTGTGAAACCGGCTCGTTGTACCATATTTTAGTATAAAGGTCAATGTTGTTCGGAAGAGCAGCGCCCGTGAGGTCAATCTTGAAGCGGCGGTCAACTTTGGGTTGCTCGTCTTTGTTCTGGAAATCCTCAATTCCTTTAAGGATGTTATTTTGATAAAAGCCGGGCTTGTATTCCTTAAAAACAGCTTTGTCTTTTTTCGGCTGAGCGCTCACTGTAATGGCGAGTGCCATAACAACAAATAATAGGGGTAGTCTTTTCATGTGAAGTGATTTTTAATCGTGTAAAAATAGAAATTTTAAATGTTGAATTCTAAATTTTAAATTGAAAACAAAAAAACATTTCACCTTCAATCTATAACCTCCTCATATTTCTCCTAATATAAAATCTAAAATTTATAATATAAAATTATAGAAATGTCATATTTTTCCGTTCGGTTATCTTTTCGCAATAACGGCATTTCAGTTTCATTTCAGTTTTATCAACAATGCTGAAATGTGTTACAACAGCTTCGTGATTGGTGATGCAGTTAGGATTAACACACTTCACAAACTGGTGTATCTCATCGGGAACTTCCACCTTTTTCTTTTCGGTTACCCTGAAATTGCGGATTATAATGAGTGTGGCAGTAGGAGCTACCAGCGCAATTTTGTTTATTTCATCGGGTTCGAAGAAGCGGTTGCTGATTTTTACAATGCCCTTTTTGCCGTATTTGCGACTGTCGAGACCGGTTCCGAACAACACCTGATTCTCCACCTTGTCCAGGTTCAGAATGCTGATTACACGAAACACGCTTTGAGTCGGGATGTGGTCAATTACGGTCCCGTTTTCTATAGCTGAGACCACAAGTTCTTTCGCCGATTTATTTTCTGTTACCATAGGTTATACTCCCAATATAAGTTTAAGTATTGCCTGCCTCACAAAAACACCGTTAAGCGCTTGTGTAAAGTAATATGCCTGTTGAGTATCGTCCACATCAATATTGATTTCTTTCACGCGGGGCAGCGGATGCAGCACTTTAGCATTGGGCTTGCACACACTAAGCATGGCACGGTTCAGATTATATGAATCTTTTACTTTTTCATATTCAATGGGGTCGGAAAAACGCTCACGCTGTATACGTGTCATATAAATGATATCGGCTTTTTTCATCGCTTCGTCCATGCCTGTATATTGATGATACGGAAGACCTTTTTCCTTGATATGCATCTTTACCGAGCTTGGCAATTTCAGCTCAGGGGGCGATACCAGATGATACGTACAGTTGAAATGCGTCATCGCGATGGCCAGTGAGTGCACGGTACGCCCGTGTTTGAGGTCGCCCACAAATGCAATGTTCAGGTTGTCGAGTGTGCCCTGGGTTTTGCGAATGCTGTACAGGTCGAGCAGGCACTGTGTAGGATGCTGGTTGGAACCGTCGCCTGCATTTATTACAGGCACTGAGCCAACTTCGCTTGCGTAGCGCGCACTTCCTTCTTTGGGGTGCCGGATTACAATCAGGTCGCTGTAGCTGCATACGGTGAGTATGGTATCTTTCAGCGATTCGCCTTTCTGCACGCTGCTTCCCGACGGGTCTGAAAAGCCGATTACGCGGCCGCCCATCCGGTTCACCGCACTTTCAAAACTCAGGCGCGTACGTGTTGATGGTTCAAAAAATAAGGTCGCTACAATTTTTCCTTTCAGGATATCCTGATTTGGATTTTTCTCAAAAGCTTCCGCGGCATCAAGTATCTGAAAATATTCGTCGCGGCTTAAGTCATCAATGGATATAAGGCTTCTGTTTTTCATATTATGATTTTGTATCAGTTTTTTTTTATTTCATTCTGCACCCTTCGACAGCCTTTCGGCATGCTCAAGGTAACAGCTCAGTGTGCGACTCACCCGGTCGTTGAGCTTGTCGAAACGACCTCAATGCCCAAAAAAAAGAGGCGACAACCGTCGCCTCTCGAATTTGATATTAACCGCAGCAGGAACATCCTTTTTTCGCCAGGTCATGTTTCTTTAAAAACGTACAAAGAACATCGTCCAGGTCGGGATGGCCAATTTCCTGAAGGTCGTAACCAACCTTTACACAGGGTTTGTCTATTTTAACAATGCGGCTCAGGTCAATAGGAGTGGCAATCACTACTGCATCACAGGGAGTGTTGGCAATAGTTTTTTCCAGATCCTTTACCTGCTGTTCGCCATAACCCATAGCCGGAAGCAATGTTCCGATATTCGGGTAAATTTTGAATGTCTCAGCGAGTTTGCCAACAGCATATTGTCTCGGGTCTACCAGTTCGGCAGCACCGTATTTCATAGCGGCAACGCAGCCTGCACCAATTTTCATCTCACCGTGTGTAAGCGTGGGACCGTCTTCGATAACGAGCACTCTTTTGCCGCGGATCAATTCGGGTTTGTCAACGGT
The DNA here is from genome assembly GCA_037133915.1 of Bacteroidota bacterium. Lineage (NCBI taxonomy): Bacteria > Pseudomonadati > Bacteroidota > Bacteroidota bacterium. The sequence goes on along the minus strand of JBAXND010000057.1, from coordinate 2,761 downwards.
AAGCGGTGACGCTCCGTCAATAACAATAGCTTTAGGATTAACCTTGGCAATATTGTCGCGAACTATCTGAATGCTTTCGGGAGCGGCGCTGTCAATTTTGTTGATAACAACAACGTCGGCCATGCGCAACGTAGCTTCGCCGGGATAATAATTTACTTCATGACCCGGACGATGAGGATCGGCTACGGTAATGAAAAGGTCTGTTTTGTAGAAAGAGAAGTCGTTGTTGCCGCCATCCCACAGGATTACGTCAGCTTCTTTTTCTGCTTCGCGGAGAATGGCTTCGTAGTCAACACCGGCATAGATCACGTTTCCGCGAACTACATGGGGTTCGTATTCTTCCATTTCCTCGATGGTGCATTTGTGTTTTTTCAAATCTTCAACGGTAGCAAAACGCTGAACTTTCTGTGCGTTCAGGTCGCCGTAAGGCATCGGGTGACGGATAGCCACCACTTTGAGACCCTGTTCCATTAAAATTTCAATAACCCTGCGTGAAGTCTGGCTTTTGCCGCAACCGGTACGAACAGCACAAACAGCAATAAGCGGCTTGGTGCTCTTAACCTGTGTTTGTTTGGGTCCGAGAAGCATGAAGTCGGCGCCGGCTGTGTTAACGATAGCGCTCATGTTCATTACGCGGGGATAAGGTACATCGCTGTAAGCGAAAACGCAGATGTCAATGTCAAGATCTTTGATGAGCTTGGGAAGGTCGCTCTCGGCGAAGATGGGAATACCTTCGGGATAAAGTTTACCGGCAAGTTCTTTAGGATATTTTCTGCCGTCAATGTCTGGAATCTGAGCTGCGGTAAAGGCAAGGACATTGTACTCTTCTACGTCGCGGAAGTACGTATTGAAATTGTGAAAATCTCTTCCGGCCGCACCGATAATGATAACATTTTTACGCTTCATACAAGATATATTTTTAATTTATAATAATTTACTGAAATATTCGGCAAATATACGGGTTTAAGTCACCTCTCCCAATTTAAGCCTGAAATTTTTTTATCCCTATATATATAATGTAATGCAATTTGAAGAAAACGAAGGAATTAGTGATGAGTCGTGAGTCGTGAGTCGAGAGTCAGGAGTCGTGAGTTGAGGCGTAGCCGAAATCCGTCTCCTGACGGATCGTGAGTTGATGAGTTGAGGATGCCGGCACTATTCACCATTCACTCTTTCCGCCATAGGCGGACAGGCACTTTTCACTATTCACTATTCACTATTAGTTCTTCACTAATAAAGCTGGCTGTCATACAAACCAATGCTTCAATGGTTGTCAGAACCCCAGGCGTGATATGAGCTGCATTTCGTTCGACCGTGTGCCGTACTGCGCCTTGACATACGCTCTGATGCGTTTCACCCTTTCCTTGAGTTCCTTGTACAGGGCGGTGCGTTGCGCACGTTCGTTATGCAGGAGTTGAATGGCCACCGACACATTCTGGTTCAGGATGTTTATGTTCTGTGTATACGCCTGAAGGCTGGCCACCTTGAGGTTGTCGTTGGCGGGTGAATACCCTGTGAACTGGGTGAGGCAGTTGACAATGTCGTTAAAAAGCAGGGTTACGGTTCCGAAGGAGCGTTCGGTCTGGTGAACCGACCTTTCGTTGGTTGGATTCGCAGGGTCGGTGGGTGGAAGAATGTGCCGCGAGGAACGCATGCGGCGGATAATGCTGTCAATCATGCTTAGTTCGGCCGAGGGTTTCCCGTATTGAGATTCCACGGCGCCCCTAATCGCAGGGATGAGGCGTTCAATGGAGCCTTCATTGCGCCGGAAGGCTTTAGCCCTGACCTCTGTGGCTTTGCGGTAGTTCTCAAGGCGTATCACCTCTGAGGCATTGACGGCAACCGCCGAATTTATCAGCGACGTCATTCCGGCTACGCCCTCTTCCGGCCGTGGCGGATTGAAATCGTTAAACCCGCTGATGTAAGTTAACAGACTCTGTGATTTAAGGAGCCGTGCTCCAAACGATTTTGAACTGCCTGTCGTCATAGTTTTTCTTTTTGGGTTTATAAATGATAAGGTCAATGCCTGAATTTTTTTAGCTACTAACATGCCAAAAGAACCTGAAACGAATAACTATTTTATAAGTTATTAATTATTAATCTGTTTCGGAGGTAAACTCTATTTGTTCCGGATGAAGATGCGATTTATGATTTCCGGTTATTGGAAGAACCCTTCCCGGAAAGGGACAATTTGGACGCGAGGCGCCCGCCCTTGAGGTATTATTTTATGCCTTGTCATCATTTTCTGTGGCGATGTTCAACAATACTCGTGCGTTGCCCAACATTGCTCAGGCGATGTACATCATTACTCAAGCGAAGTCTGACATTGCTCAGGAGATGTACATCATTACTCAAACGAAGTCTGACATTGCTCAGGCGAAGTACATCATTACTCAAGCGAAGTCTGACATTGCTCAGGCGATGTACATCATTACTCAAGCGAAGTCTGACATTCCCCGGGCGTTGTACATCATTACTCAAGCGAAGTCTGACATTGCCCGAACGGGTTTGGGGATTCGGGGTCAGGGATTGGGCATTCGATTTACCGTGTCATTCCTGTTGGAGCGAAGCGTAATGAAGAATCCCTGTGCTGAGAGTGAGGAAGACCAATATTTCTTTTCTTCAGAAATAATTGTTAAAATTTACTTATCAAATCGGAATAACTTATATATTTACGGTGGATAAGATGGGGGATTTACTTGAGGAGATGACTCGTCCTAAAAAAAGTTGACAGTATTTTGATTAATCCTGAATAGAGTTG
>JBAXND010000056.1 GCA_037133915.1 Bacteroidota bacterium | reverse complement strand
CCGGAGATAGTCAACAACATACTCCGATATACCTGTGAACACTCCCGGAGATAGTTAACAACACCTTCGGATACACCCGATAACACTCCCGGAAATAGTTGTAAGGATGCTCTGATATTCTAATCAGCAGGCTGCCGATATCTGCAGGGTGGTTTTAGACAATCAGTGGAGTAACCTTTTATTATTTTATGTATATCCTGTCACGCCATACAAACGCCCGCCATCAGAATCCGTTTTATCATTCAATAATAACTTTTTTTGCTATCAGCATTTTTTCCGATTGAATTTTCACAATGTAAATTCCTTTTGATTGAAAAGGCAATTCAATGGATATGTTCTGCCGCGTGCCTGAATAAATATTTTCGTGAATTAATTCTCCAAGAATATTATAAATTAAAATTCTGCTATTGCCGCTGTCAAGTGAAACTGTAAATTTTCCGTTGTTCGGGTTCGGAAAAATAGAAAAAGTGTTTTCTTCAGGTTCAATTACAGAGGCCGGGGAGCAATTAGTAATAGTCCCAAAATCATAAAAACCAAGAATTGGATCTGAATAGCATCCTAATGGTCTAGTATAACCTTCTGCGCATGAAATATTATCCCAAGGAAACATAAAAGAGGTAAATCCAATTCTTTCAATAATTTTACTATTATAAACATACACACTCAAATTAGGGGGTTTATGTATATAATGAATATACAATACTTTTAAAGAAATACTATTGATTATCATGGAGGAAATAGAGTCAGCCATAAAAACAATTGAATCATTTGATGGATATGAGGGAATTAACGAAAAATGGTCGCCAACATTAGCATTAATATCAAATAATAATTGAAAAATATTTCTATTAGAATCAAAGAAAAATACTTTTCCACTATCAGAATACATATATTCAGTAAACCCCCGGTAATCGCATCCCCCGAGCACATTCTTCTTTAAAATTTTGCATTGTCTTCCTTGTATAATGGTATCTGCAACAGAATTGAGAGAGCAAGTGTGCAGGGATGTGTCAAATGCAGACATACACCTGTATTTCCATACTGCACCAATTGGCGCGAAGTCATTTTGAGCTTCCATTTTTGTTACAAATAAAATGGAAAACAATATTGTTAATAGGTTCTTCATGCAGATAGTGTTGTTTTTTAGATAAAATATTCCCTGAAATTCCCGGCTGGCGGGCATTTGTTACACGTGCCTAAGCGGCAATAACCAAAGATACTCAAACTTTTGTTTTTCCGGTAATAAACCAAAGCGTTTATAATCGCCAATTTGTGATTTTTTCGTGTAAACACATCTGTCCAGCCAACAACAGTCTATCGTGGGCGTTACAAACGCGCGCCAGCAGAGATACAGAAGGAAAGAACAATTATTAATTATTAATTGTTAATTGTTAATTATTCATTCTTCCCTGAAAGTTCCTCCCTCCTAACCCTCATCAGCGTCCTGAACATGGGTTCGCTAAGCTGTTCCCGGGCACGGATTTCCATGGCACGCTGCAGCATTTCAGGTGATGGTGTCGACTCGGTTGAAAGAATACAGTTGAAGCGCGTTGCGGTATATGTTCTGAGAATTTCCATCAAACGTTCCGCCGTCATATTCGGTGTAACATAAAACGTTGGGTACAGCAGCGAAGCTTCGGGTGCAATGATTCCTTCACGAATGGCAACTTCGTGCAAACCCGTTTGTGGAAAGATGCGGAGACCGGTAGAAATATGCACCATGTCATCGTGGCACACGTATGCATCAATAAATTCAAAGGTTTCGGCTATGGTTTGTTCTGTTTCGCCGGGACCGCCAAACACAAAAAACCACATTACCGGAAGGTTTGACTCCTTCAGAAACCTTGCATTATTCTGCAATTGCTGCAGTGTAAAATTCTTTTTAAGATTCGATAAGATAAGCGGAGATGCCGAATCGGGAGTTGAGTCTATTTGTGTAAACCCAGCCTGATGCATCAATGAAAACAGTCCGGGGGAAGCATTGGCCGGATTAATACCCATGGTCCGCAGCCGCACCTTCAGCTTCCGCTGAATGATTTCTTCGCACAACAATTCGGCATGCGTACAGGGGTCGTTGAATGTAGAATCAACAATTTCAAATAAAATATCGCCCAGATGCTGCTGTGCATCTTCAATTTCATCAACGGTTTCAACTGCCGGTCTTTTACGGAACGTATTCCCTTCCACCACAGGATAGGTGCAATAAAGACAGTTGTGAATGCATCCTCTTTTTGTTTGAATCGGATAAGCACCGCGCTGCCGGTATGGCTCAAAATCAATCAAATCATAGATACGGCTGAAGCGCTGTGTCAGACCATAGCTGTGGCGGTTTGCACCATTGGCGCGCGCCTTCGTTTCACCGGGAAGAATGAGTCCCGGAATATCCGAAATATCTTTGTGCTCAATTAAATTCGTAAGCAAGAGCGGAAAAGAGAATTCTGCTTCACCTACCAGGCCATAATCAAAACCAAAATAAGCCATCAGTTCGGCAGGCATAACACTAAAGCCGCTGCCGCCTCCAATAAGTATTGTGCCGGGAATATTCTTCAATGGCTGTACAAATTTGTGAAGGATATCTTCCGGATAAAAACGGGAATTATGAAATACCAGATTGTCAATATTCCGGATGCTCAAACCAATGAAGTCGGGAGAAAAATCGTTTACAAGGCCTGATAGTCCCGCACCGGAATCAGCAAATCCGTCATATACTTTTACCTGAAATTTTTCGGACAGCACTCCTGCAAGCAAACACAATCCCAGGGGCGGCACCGGATAAGGCGACCGTTCCGTATTCGTGTTCACCAACAGTACTCTGGTCATAAGCGGTTGTTATAATCTTACACCTTCAATAAAGCTGAATGGAGTGGGATTGCCAATTACGCGTGCCAGGTGGAATCCCGAAGCATTAAATACGGTTTCAAATTCTTCGCGCGTCCGTTCTTTGCCGCCATTGGTTCCAATCATCATCTGCAGGTCAAGCAGCTTACCAAAGGCAGGTTTGTTATCCGGTTTCAGCACGGCATCAATAACAAGCAATTTCGCGCCATCGGGCATGCTTGCATAAATATTCTTTAAAATTTTAATACAATCCTCATCATTCCAGTCATGCAGAATATTCTTTACAATATATAAATCGGCGTTGCCCGGAATATTTTTAAAGAAGTTGCCTTCCAGAACCAGGCAGCGGTCGGCCACGGCGAATTTGCGCATCTGTATGCCCGCCTGAGTAACTACATGCGGAAGGTCATATAAAATACCTCTGATGTTTCTATTTTTATGAAGAATATGCGCCAGCAAATAGCCTGCACCTCCGCCAATATCGGCAATGATATTGTACTTCCCGAAAGGAAACGATGAGCTCATTACTTCGGCGGCCATTTCGGAAGAGTTACTCATGGCGCGGTTAAAAAGCACATTGCTTTTAGGATTCCGTTCCAGAAATTCAAACGGCGACAACCCGTGTTTACGCTGAATAGCATTGACGCCCGTGCGCACGCATTCCCGCATATCACCTACAAATTCCCAGTTGTTATCGCCCAGATGATGCTGTATGAAATACTTCATCGACTGTTTTTCCTCAAGCAATGCGTTGGATAATTTAGTATTCGAAAATACTTTTCCTTTGCTTTCTTTGAAAATGCCCTGCCCTGCCAGTGCGCGAAGCAGACGGTACAGATTGTGTTCATCGGTAGCAGTTTCGGCAGCCAGTTCCGTAACCGGCCGCGGACCCGCAGCCAGTAAATCGGCGATGTTCAGTTCAGCAGCAACACCAATAGATTTTGCAATCCAGAAATTCGTGGCATATTCCATCAGCACAAAATCGGCAGGAAACATTTTCTGCCCCAGACCGATGAAGAAACGCCGCAGGCCGTCGGTCATATTGATGACGAACATCGGCGGAAGCTTTTTTGATTTATTCTTTTTTTGCATCATTCAAAAATACAGCAATTATTTCGGTTTGTAAAAAATCAAATAACGTCGGTTCCTTTCTTTATCAGCCAGAGCTTTCCGGTATTCTCGTAGAATTTCTCAATCGGCAGTGCCGTCTGCATCACGCTGTTAAAGAAATTATATTTCGCCAGATCGTGGTCGATGATATTCTTTTTCACTTCCTGATAATACGTTGTGCCGGGCATGGGCGTTAGGATGGTATAGCCGGCATATACCACAGGGTGCGACGATGCATAATCGGCCATAGCCTTAAAATCATCTTCGGTATAATCAGGCGGTATCACATAATTTCCGCGCAGCGAAACACCATTTTTGTGAAATATCTCAATAGCCTGACTGATGAGTTTAGCGTCGGCGCCCTTTTTATATTTTATCAATTCTTCTTCGCGGTAAGATTCAAATCCGCAGATGACCACTTTCAATCCGCCTCTAGCCAGTTTTTCTATAAGTTCAGGATACGCAACAGCCGTATCGAAACGTATATCCATAATATATTCTTTGCGGATACCCTCTTCAAGAATGCGGTCGAACAGCCGGCTGATGAATGCGGCATCAACAATGGTATTGGCATCGGAAAAACGGACAATCGGATAATCGTCCACAGCTTTCAGCTCATCAATAATGCTTTCCAGATCGCGCTGATAGAATTGTTTGCCGAACTGCGGCCAGATGGAACAAAACGAACATTCGTGCGGACATCCGAGCGAAGTAAAAATATAGGTCGAGGGTTCAATGCGCCCGCCAACAGTGTACGTACTGATCCACTTTTTTATTTTGGAACGGTCGGGCCGGATAAAATTGACATTGCACGCATCCCAGACTGAGCGCGGAGCAGATGCCTTCACCATGGCATCATCTTTCCTAAAATAAAGACCACCCACGCTGTCGGGAGCGGCATTCTGTTCAAGTGCATGAATCAGATTCATGAATACATCGGCCGACTGTCCGGGACACACAAAATCAACACAGGCATCGTCGAAATCGCGCAGCGATAACACAGTGTGCAAACCTCCGGCAACGGTTTTAATGCCCGGGTCAAAATTTTTAACCGTGCGGAAAATATCCATGCCTGCATAAAACTCGGAAGCTATAAAGGTAACGCCCACCACATCGGGTTTGAAGGAAGCGAGAACACTGCGCACCAGCATATCGGGTGCGGGCGAATCAGGATGAAGGTCGTATTCGCCTTTCATCTCCAGAACTTCTACATCATGGTCTTTAGCAGCGGCAGCAATGGTGAGCAGACCGAGTGGCGGGCCAATCAGTTTCTTATGAATGAAACGCTTTGCTTCTGCCGGAGCATAAGCAAGGATATTATTGATGGGCGAGCGCGGCGGATTTATCAGCAGTATCTTCATCGTCAAAGTAGTGGGCAATTAAACTGATACTAACTTGAGTATTTCAAATCACCCTGTTTAAAAGAACAAAAATAGTCAATTTAGGAATGATAATAAAACCAAGGCTTACACCAGATAATTCGACCGCTTGCTGAAAATCGCACGGATAATCATCAACCCTGATTAAGTAAACATATTCCGGTTTATAAATAATATAATTATTGCTTGTATTATCCCATTTTGGGATATTATTTATTGTTCACATTTTATATCTTATTCATTTTCTGTTTTTTAATATTTTTATAATATTTTTAAAAATATTGACAATATTTTTTTTGTATTTAGTGCAAATAGTATTATTTTTACATTAAAAAAGCGCTATGAAAAAGTTATTAATGATTATTTCAATATTAATTAGTCTTGGTTTTTCGGCAAACGCAAGCCACATTGCAGGCTGCGACCTTTCTTATACCTGCCTCAGCGGAAACACGTATCTGATAACGCTCACATTTTACAGAGACTGCTCCGGCATAGCGGAACCGGGCAGTACAAGCATCAACTTCACATCTTCATGTCAGTCATTTTCAACTGTTTTATACAAAGTGGCACCTACTGCGGGAGTTGAAGTTACACCGGCATGTCCCGGTATGCAAACAACCTGCAACGGAGGCTCACTTTATGGAATTAAGAAATTTGTATATCAGGGACAGGTAACCCTGCCTGCCTGTGCCAACTGGACGATGTCGTACTCTCTGGGTGCGAGAAATCCGTCAAATACTATCCAAAACCCAACAAGCGCCAATATGTATATCGAAGCGAAGCTGAACAATCTGGTTGCGCCCTGCAATAGCTCCCCGGTATTTTCAAATCCGCCGTCAACAATCATTTGCAGCGGCCAACAGTTCTGTTTCAATCATGGCGCTATCGATCCTGATGGCGATTCACTGGTATATTCCATGGTTACTCCGTTTAATCTGGGACCGGGAAGTTCAACACCTTACGTTATTTACCTGCCCGGGTACTCGGCTCAACAGCCGTTGCCATCATCACCGCCTGTTACAATTGACCCGGTAACAGGCGATATTTGCATGACGCCGACGCAAAATATCACCACGGTATTTGCCGTGCTGGTTGAGGAATGGCGCACCATAAACGGCGTTCCGGTTATGATAGGCTCCGTGTTGCGCGATATGCAGCTGGCAGTCATTCCATGCAGCAATCTACTTCCCACGTTAAGCGGCATCAACCCGAATGCAACACAATACAATGTTGCTGATTCAAATTACACTTTGAATGTCTGCCTGGGTGACACTATTGATTTCAGCATATTCTCGCGGGATATTGATGTTCCGGCACAAAATCTGACCATGACGTGGAACAGCGGAATTCCTGCCGGTACATGGTCGGTTACCGGAAACAACACACCCAATGTTACCGGACATTTTTACTGGGTGCCGGCGCCCGGCTATGTAAGCAACTCACCCTATTGTTTCACAGTTACAATTCAGGACGACCATTGCCCCTACTTTGGCACCCAGATTTTCTCATACTGTTTAACGGTTACGGGAATAAACGTAGATCTGAACCAGCCGCACGACACTACACTCTGCATCGGAACACCCATGAATCTTATTGCCTCTCACGATACCAACGCGCTAAATTTCTACTGGTATGTTGATGGTGTATTGACAACACCTGTAAATGATAGTACTTTCTTTGTAAACACAAATCTGCTTGGTCCCGGTGTGCATACCATCCAAGTGGAAGCCGATAACGGGATTCTCACCTATTGCAAGGGACATGACTATATAAACATTACAGTGGGGGCACTACCGATTGTAACATTCAGTCAGATAAGCAACGTTTGTATGAGCGATACACCTTTCGCGCTCACTCAGGGAAATCCTTCAGGAGGCACTTATTCAGGACCGGGAGTTACTAACGGAGTATTCAGTCCTAATGCGGCAGGGCCGGGTACATGGATGTTAACTTACTATTACAGCGATGCCAACCATTGCAGCGCAACAGCTACCCAAAATATTACTGTGAACCAGAATCCTGTAGTGGTGTTTGCCCCTCTGTCAAGCGTTTGTACCAACACACCACCATTTCAGCTTACTTCCGCAACGCCCTCGGGTGGCAATTATACAGGAACAGGCGTAAGTAATAATATATTCTCACCTGCAGTGGCTGATAGCGGTACATTCACAATAACCTACATTTATACAAATTCGAGCAACTGCTCCGATACGGCAACACAGGATATTAAAGTTAACTATGTACCGACATCTTTATTCACAGTAACAACGCCCCTGTGTTCGTTTTCCGATTCCTCGCTGATAACCTACACAGGCAATGCTTATGATACAGCAAACTATTCATGGAACTTTGATGGCGGTTCGGTCAATCCGTCGGGTGGCGGGAATGGTCCTTTTCATGTGGAATGGACAGTGCCGGGCATAAAAACCGTCACGCTGACTGTAACGCAGAACGGCTGCACATCGGCATCGTCGTCGCAGCAGGTGGCAGTAAGCAACATACAAACCGCAATGACCCCAGTCAGCGATGTACTTTGTTACGGGGGAAATAATGGTTCTGCAACTGTAACCGCAAGCAGCGGTATCAGCCCATACCATTATTTATGGAACACAACACCGGTTCAAAATACGGCAACAGCAAATAATTTGCAGGCAGGAACGTATATTGTTTCAGTTACTGATACGTCGGGCTGCTTTGCCAGCGACACGGTTACCATTACGGAACCAACACAGCTGTATGCGCAGATTGATACTACAACAAAAGTAAATTGTTTCGGCGGAAGTGACGCCTGGGCGCATGTTAACGCCGGTGGTGGCACACAACCCTATCAATATAGCTGGTCGGCGGGTACACCGAACGGACCGTTAGTAAACGGATTGACCGCCGGCAATTATACCGTTACGGTTCGTGACAGCAACAACTGCACCGTGGTGGTTCCATTTTCCATTACTCAAAATCCACCACTGAACTTGAATCTGATGCCCACTGATGAAGGATGCGCCGGGGAGTGTAATGGCTCAGTTGCATCCATTGCTTCGGGTGGCGTACCGCCCTATCATTATCATTGGTCAACAGCCGGAAACGATACGCTTATGATTATGAACCTCTGCACCGGAAATTATTCGCTTACACTGACCGATTCGCTTGGCTGCACCCTGCAGGCCGGTCCTGCAACAATAGCCACCAACACGCTGATAAATGCCTATGCCGGTGCCGACCCTCAGGAAGGCATCCTTCCAATGAGTGTGAACTTTTCTTCATCAGGAAACGGTGCAACCATTTATTATTGGGATTTTGGTGATGGCAGCAACTCGGCAGCAGAAAACCCTTCTCACACGTATAATACAGATGGAACCTTTACCATATCACTGACCGTTAACAGCGGCATACCTGATTTTTGTGAAGATAAAGTTACCATTACGGTGATTGTCCATAAACCATCGTCCATCATCATCCCCAATGTTTTCACCCCTAACGGCGATGGCTCAAATGATGAATTCCGCGTTAAATCTGAAGGCCTTGTTTCGGAATCTATGGTAATCTATAACCGCTGGGGCAAAAAAATGTACGAATGGAACGTGGTAAATGGCTCCTGGAATGGCCTGAAAGAGGGCGGTGCACAATCCAGCGACGGCGTGTATTATTATATTTTTACCGCTCGCGGATTTGATAAATCCGAGTACAACAACACCGGTACTGTGACACTTCTCAGATAACAGAACATATTCTTTCACTAAAAAATAGAAAAAATGAAAAAAATTGCATTAAACATTTTCATTGTCGCGATAGCATACTGCTGTTGTGCGCAAACCCCTGTAAAATTCTATGAAAACGCCAAAGTGGGGTACAAACGGCCTGATGGCAGCATACTCGTTCCGGCACAGTACGATGCGGGCAGCGATTATTACGAGGGCTATGCCATCGTTATCAAAAACCGCAAACGGGGTTATCTTGACGAGAAAGGAAACGTTGCTATCGCACTTCAATACGAAGATGCCTCCATTTTTATAAATGGCAGGGCCCGCGTAAAGAAAGACGGGCTGTATGGATTTATCAATACCAAAGCCCAGCCATTAATCTCATTCCAGTTTACCATAGCGTATGATTTTAACAACGGGCGCGCGCTGGTGCAGATTGACAATAAATATGGGTTTATTGACACTACCGGTACTGTAGTGATACCGGCCACATACGAGAGGGCGCGCAGCTTTGCCGGCGGCCTGGCCGCCGTGATGAACAACCGCAAGTGGGGATTTGTGAATACCGCCGGCACCGTGGCTATCCCGATGGAATACGACATGGTGCAGGATTACAGTAAAGGCATGTGCCGCGTTACCAAAGGCGAGGATGAATTTTACATTGACACCCGGAATAATTTTGTGAAAGAAGCTGAGAAAAGAAAAGACCCGGATGCAAAATGAGAAATATTAAAAAATAATTGCCTGCTATGAAAAACCTGAAACAAATATTACACGCGGCATTCTGCCTCCTCTTTCTCTATTTGCCCGTTGCTGCACAAGCTCAAAACTACGGCACATGGACATGGATGCATGGCTCTGACCAACCCAATAATACCGGCCATCTGGGCATCCAGGGTATTGCCTCTCCGGCAAACTGCCCGGGAGCGGTTTATGAACCTGTTGAATTTACTGACCTGCAGGGTAATTTCTGGGTGTATGGCGGATCATTAAGCTGTGACAATTGCCATGATTGTCTTTGGAAGTTTGATCCATCAACAAATATGTGGACATGGATGAAAGGAACAATTAATAATACAACTTCCGTTAATGGAATAAAAGGAATACCATCACCGCTGAATACTCCGGGTGAGAGAGGTTGGGGTGCACAAAGCTGGACTGATACATCCGGGAACTTATGGCTTTTTGGCGGTGCTTCTTCCAAAACTGATTTTTGGAAGTATGATATTTCAACCAATGAATGGACATGGATGGCCGGTGATGCTGTTTTTGGCTCATACCATTATGGTTTGCTTCAGTTGCCTGATGCTGCTAATTGCCCCCCTTCAATATGGGAATGTGCGAGTACATGGACGGACAATAATGGAAATTTGTGGGTGTTTGGAGGGGTAAAAACAAGTGCTTTTAATTTGCCAGTTGATGCCAATGATATGTGGAAATTTAATCCATCCACCAATATCTGGACATGGATGAGCGGCGATAGTTTGTATTCGACCCCGAATTATGGTACAAAGGGCATTCCCGCATCTTCAAATACACCCGGAGGACGATGTAGTTATACAAAATGGAAAGATACAGATGGCAATTTTTGGATTTTCGGAGGTGATGAAGTAACAAGTGAGGCAACTTACGCAGACATGTGGAAATATGATATCAGCACCAATTTATGGACATGGATGGCAGGAAGCAATATCCCTGATGATCAGGGGAACTTTACTCAAAAATGCGCAGCCGGGAATGAATACCCCGCATCACGATTTGAGAACCGTTGCGGCTGGACCGATGATTGCGGAAGATTTTTCAATTACGGAGGCGCTTTTGATTTGTTCTATTTTAATACACACAATGACCTTTGGATGTTTGACCCCTCGAATTGCCTGTTCACTTGGGTTGGAGGCGACAGTCAAGCGACCAGTCAACCGGGTGTTTACGGAAGTCTTCTAGTTCCGGCTCCGACAAATTACCCTGCTGCAGCCGGAGGCAATGTTGGTTTTAAAGACAAATATGGCAATTTCTGGATGTTTGGAGGTGTACGAATAGGGGATACCATTGATATGACAAATTCTTTGTGGAAATACACCCCTGATCCATCCTGCACGAGAACGGCGCCATTAACCACGCTAAATGCGCATTTCAGCAGTTCAGATTCCGGCTGCGCGCCCCTTACCATGAGCTTTACGGCATCACCCGAAAACCCAAGCTACTCGTACTTATGGGACTTTGGCGAGAACGGCAACAGCGCCAATGCCTCCACAACCGCCTACACCTATTCCGAAGCGGGCAATTATACCGTTACACTTGTTGTTACTGCCAACAGTAGCTGCGACATAAGTGATACCCTTTCAAAAACAATTACAGTTGAAAACTGCGAACCGCCACCGCCTTTACTCGAAATGCCCAATGTTTTCACACCCAACGGCGATGGACAGAACGATAATTATCTCCCGATAAAAATGGAAAACATAGAAAACGCCACCTTGATGATATTCAACCGATGGGGGCAGAAGATATTTGAAACAACCGACCTGAGCCAGGGCTGGAACGGCAAACACCACGGGCTGAAATGTGCTGACGGCACCTATTACTGGATTGTTGAGTATACCGGAGCAGACAATAAAAAAAGTTCGCAACAGGGTTTTGTGATGCTGCTCAGATAATGCAGTCCTTTATTCTGCAAGGACTGCACCGTCTGTTAACCATATTATTTCCTATTTTTGCAATCTTCACAAAAAAGGAAACCATCTTTTGGCAAGAATACTTGTTGCATCGGTACCATTGAGCGGGCACGTCAACCCCGGCATTGCGCTGACAAAAACACTGACAGACCGCGGTCACGAAGTGTGCTGGTATGGAAGCAGGTATTTCAAAAGCAACATTGAAGCTACAGGCGCCCTTTTCTTTCCAATAACACAAGCCACAGATTTTGATGAACAGAATATTCAGGCATCCTTTCCGGGTGTGAAGCAGGGCAACCTGCTCCGCCACTCCACCACCTATATGAAAAAGGTGTTCTTCGACCAGATGCCCGGTCAGTATCACGACCTGCTGAAGATTCTGGAAGACTTCAATGCCGATATACTTATTACCGACGAATGGTTTACCGGAGCCATTCCGCTGGCAGAACAAAAAGTACTGCCGTGGGTGGTGTACAGCAGTTCGCCGCTTATGCTTATGGACAGAAACGTACCGGCACCCGGTCCCGGCTTGTTCCCAAACAGTAATATTTATGGTTTTTTCAGAAACGCCATTGTGAATTTCATGACCAGACAACTGATATTCGCACCGATGCGCTGTTATGTAAACCGCATCCGGAAAGGTCTGTCGTTAGGACGCATGAAGCATTTCTTTCTGGAAAACAATTTCTATATCAGCTCACTGTATTTAAAATTCAATACGCCCGCATTCGATTTTCACTGGAAAAAATTGCCTGCAAGCATTCATTACACCGGTCCGGTACTGCCCGGTGATAAAGAACACAACAATTCAGAAGCACCTCATTTTCCTGATAATAACAAACCGCTGATTCTTATTACACAGGGCTCTGTTGACACCAGAGACCAGACAAAACTGATTATTCCCGCGCTCCGTGCTTTATCAGAACAGGACGTGAATGTGGTGGTGTCGACCGGCGGGCAATCTTCAGATTATCTGAAACAATTGTTCCCGTCGGAAAATTGCCGTTTCTATACTTACATTCCATACGCAGCGGTAATGCCGCATGTTTCCATAGTAATAACCAACGGCGGCTTTGGAGGTGTTGCCACGGCATTATCTTTTGGCGTACCTGTAATAATTGCCGGTGACACGGAAGACAAGCCGGTTGTTGCTTCGCGGGTGCAGTATAATAAATGTGGTATCAATCTGAAAACCGGAAAACCGTCGGCGAAACAAATCGCGAAAGCCGTCACTAAAATACTGACAAGCCCGAAGTACAAGGCAAACGCTGAACGCATACGGGCTGATTATGCAAAACATGATGCATTGCAGGAATCGGCTGCCCTTATTGAAGCGCTTATCCATAAAGTCAATTGAGTATTATTCACTATTTTTGCATCTTAAGTTCAGACACATCCCGGCATGGAGCCCATCATTGAAGTAAATAACGTGCATAAAACATACCGCAAGGCCTCGGAAGAAGCCCTGAAAGGTGTGAGCCTGAAGATTGCTCCGGGTGAGTTCTTCGGGCTGCTCGGACCCAATGCGGCAGGCAAGACCACGCTCATTTCGATGATTTGCGGTTTGCTGAAGATAAGTGCCGGAACCATCCGCATCAAAGGATTTGATATTTCAACGAGCTATTCGCCGGTGAAGCCTCTTATCGGACTCATTCCTCAGGAAATAGCGCTGTATCCCACGCTTACCGTTCGTGAAAACCTGATGTTTTTTGGAGATATGTACGGCATTTCGGGAAAAAATCTTGAACAAAGAGTGGAAGAATGTCTTGACGTGGTAGGCCTGAAACCGCATGCGAAAAAACGTGTTTCTATTTGCTCGGGCGGCATCAAACGAAGGGCGAATCTGGTGGCCGGCCTGATGCACAAACCTGAAATTTTATTTTTAGATGAACCCACTTTGGGCGTCGATACTCAATCCATGAACCTCATCTACGAATATCTGAAAAAACTTAACAACGAAGGTACGACCATCATTTACACCACACATTATATGAAGGAAGCAGAAAACCTCTGCTCACGGATAAATATTATTGACGACGGCGTAATTATTTCGAACGGCACACCTCAGGCACTTATTGCCGGAACGCCCGGCTGCTCCGACCTGGGTCAGGTGTTTATAAAACTTACCGGAAGGGAACTCAGAGACTGATATGAGAAAACTCAGACGCATTATAATAAAAGAAACGCTATTGCTGGTGCGGGACATTCCCGGACTCATCATACTGTTTCTGATGCCGCTGATACTGATAACCACCATCACCGCCACACAGGAAAATGCTTTTAAAAGAGTTTCGGAAACCAAAGTGAATGTGCTGTTTGTTGACCGCGACACTTCGTTGCTGGGCGAAACCATACGCGACGGGCTGAAGCAATCTGACTTTTTTGTTGTAAAGGATGAACTGGACGGTAAACCCATTACCCGCGAGATAGCTCAAGGTCTCATTGCTTCAGGAGTATATCAGGTGGGCATTATCATTCCCGAAAACACTTCCGACAGCGCTCAACAGCGGGCAAAAAATATTGTAAAGCACTCATTTTATCCCGATTCCATCGCGCAAAAAATACCGGACACCACCCAAAATACTCAGAGCATAACGCTGCTCTATGACCCTGCCCTGCGCGAATCGTATAAAAACTCACTTAACAGTTCACTGAACCGGCTGATACAGGCAGCCGAAACACGGATTCTCACAGAGAATTTCATGAGCGCCCTGCCCGAATACCTCGGAGAGAAACTGAAAGCGCCCGTTCATGCCTATTTGCGCGGTCAGCTTGACACAATGGAAAATGTATTCTCTTCTGAACTGAAGAAACGCATGGGCGACATGCTCCCGAAAGATTTCCACATTGATGCCAAGCCCAAAGCCATCAAATTTGATATCGGCCAAAGCCTGAAAAAGAATTTTAAGCTGAAGCAGGACTGGCAAAATCATAAATTTATTCCGGTAAACGAAGAATATGCAGGCAAGCAGGACGCCGTCATCAAACCCACGATTGTACAAAACAATGTTCCGGCATTTGCGCTTTTCGCGATGTTCTTTATTGTAATTCCTTTGGCAGGAAGCATGATAACTGAACGTAAAGAAGGTGCTTACGGCAGGTTGCGCACCCTTCCGGTGAAGTATTTCTCGGTGCTTTCAGGCAAAATCATTGTGTATGTGATTGTGTGTTTGCTGCAGCTTGTGCTGATGATTCTTACCGGTATGTATCTGCTTCCCGTACTTTACGGTCTGCCGGCGCTTGAAATCGGACACAATATAGGCGCCCTGCTGATTGCCGCACTGTGTTCGGCACTGGCAGCGGTTGGATTCGGACTGCTGGTGGGGACATTCACAAGCTCCATGAGTCAGGCAGGTATGTTTGGTTCTTTTATGGTGGTGATTCTGGGCATATTGGGCGGAATTTTTCTACCTGTTTACATGATGCCCGACCAATTGAAAATAGTAACTGTTTTATCGCCCATCCGCTGGGGAGTGGATAGTTTTCTGGATATTTTTGTCCGCGGAGGTACGATTGGCAGCATTTTGCCGAACGCGATGCGGCTTTTTTTGTTTTTTGGACTGTCATTATTAATAGCTTTGATTAATTTTGTAAAACGTAAGTGATCTTCGAAATATGAAAGAGAACGAAGTAATTAAGGACATCAAAAAGCAAAAGATGGTGCTGTATGCCGAAAAGGAAGACGGAACTTATGGTTCCGTTGAAAGCGGCTCCTACCTCATCGAGAATTTGCTGGACGACTTCTGGTATAAAAAACGGCATCTTGAACAGACGCTGCGTCAGAAACTGATGAAGGGCGAAATATCACCGATACACTATTTTATGGTACTGGAAGATCTTACTCCTTCTGAACTGGCATCCAGGGCAGGACTTGGAACCGGGAAGGTTAAGAAGCACCTTCAGATGAAACATTTTGAGAATATCAAAGTATCGGAACTCAAACGCTACGCATCTGTATTTAATATACCCGTTGCCAACCTGTTTCAGGTGGTGATATCGAGTCAGGATTCCAATATTAAATATCATTTTTACAACGAAGACGAAAACAGTAAGGAACAATTCACGACACAGCAGCACCCGACCGATAATCCTTACATTATCATTACAAAAGCAAGCGAACTTTAATGGCAGATATTATCATACCTTTTAATCACCGTCTGGCGGCACACTGCGAAACAGGTACCGTGTGCGCTCAACTCAACCATGCCGGGCTTGATGTTTCCGAACCGCTGGTGTTCGGCATTGCAAATGGTATCTTTTTC
The DNA here is from genome assembly GCA_037133915.1 of Bacteroidota bacterium. Classification (NCBI taxonomy): domain Bacteria; kingdom Pseudomonadati; phylum Bacteroidota; species Bacteroidota bacterium. Next base: position 10,093 of record JBAXND010000056.1, on the reverse strand, counting down.
GGATACTTTACCACCAAACAGTTTCCGTTTCCTACATTTATTGTCCGCACAAAGCCCGGTCAAATCCGCGAAAAGATATCGAAAAGGCTGGGTGTGAAATTTCATACGCAGACATTTAAATCGCCCGAAGCTGCCGAGCATGAACTTGACCGCCTTCTGGAGAAAAATATTCCGGTATCGGTACAGGTCGATTTCTTTTACATGGATTATCTGCCGGCCTATTTAAGAGTTCATATCAACGTACATTTTATCAATATCGTAGGGAAAAAGGGCAACAATTATCTGGTGAGCGACGTGTATTACCCGTCGATTGTTGAGCTGTCGGCAGAATCGCTGCGCAAAGGCAGGTTTGCAGGAGGCAGTATGGCGCCCAAAGGTTTTATGTTCTATCCTACCTTTATCCCCAAAGAATTTGATTATCCGAAAGCCATTCTGAAAGGCATCAAAAAAGCCTGTTTCAACATGCTTAAAATTCCCATCCCGTTTTTAGGAATCAAAGGCATGCGGAAGTTCGGAAAACACATTATTGAATGGCCCAAATACGCCATGGACAACGAATATCTGTCGCACGAAGTTACCAAAATAAACATTTTGCTTGAAGACCAGGGAACGGGCGGTGCCGGATTCAGGTTTATGTATGCCACCTTCCTGAGGCAGGCTTCAGAGATTCTGAAAATGCCGGCATTGAACAGTATGTCGGCAAAAATGATGGAGATAGGCGACCATTGGCGCGAAGTTTCACTGTTCGCCGCACGCATGGGCAAGAACCGTGATTTGGGCACCGACAGACTTAAAGAACTGGGCGATAAAATTATGGAACGGGCTGATGAAGAAGAACAATTCTTTAAAGAATTATCCACGATTGTTAAATGATTTCCGAATATAACATCCATACAAATGACAGAAATTAATCAGGACGCACTTAAACTCGAAATAAAACAGCTCATTGTAAGTACGCTCAATATCAAAGACGTTGAGCCTGCCGATATCCTCGACGATGTTCCTCTGTTCAGCGGTGAAAATACCATTGGTCTCGATTCCATTGATGCCATTGAGCTGATTATGGCGATACAAAGGCAGTTCGCAGTAAGACTCGACGACCAGAACCTGGCACGCAACATTCTCAATTCCATCAACAGTATTGCAGAATTTATTACAGCCGAGAAACAAAAATAAGAGCCTTTTTGGCACTCATGCTTTACTTATGTGACCGATGAAAAGCTCATACCTTCTGGCAGGAATCACGTCCGGGATGCTATTAAAATTTACACGGAAGAACAAATTCTCTTTCCGTCCGAAATATATTTCACGTTTTCTGTTCCTGTTCCAGAACGGTATCTGGGCGTCCTTCTTTAGTTTTAAAGATCGTTTTCATCGCGGAAAGCAAATAAAAGCCCATCCTGTTCCCGACGACCCTATTATCATAATCGGGCACTGGCGCACCGGCAGCACCTTTCTGCATCAATTGATGAACCTCGACGACCAGCTGGCTGCTCCTACCCTGTTTCAGGCATCGCAACCGCTGGGGTTTATTTATGGATACCGCTATTATAAACCCATCATGAAGATGGTTCTGGGCAAGCACCGCCCCTTCGACCAGATGAAGACCGGCATGGACGAACCCCAGGAAGATGAATTCGCACTCTATCGCATGAACGGATATTCGCCGCTCAACAGACTGGTGTTTCCCATATCCAAAGAATATTTCCTGAACGAGCTGCCCGATTTTGTGCCGCCCGACAGCATGCGCGAACAATGGATAGAAGACATGAAGTATTTCTATCAGAAAGTATCGTGGAAAACCGGACGGCGCCTGCTGTTGAAAAACCCGTTTCACTCTATGCGTGTGGAGCTGCTTGCTGAAGTTTTTCCGAAGGCAAAATTTATTCACATATACCGCAATCCGCTTTCGGTGGTGCCGTCGACGGTAAGGATGTGGTCGGTGGTGGGCTCGCAGAACTGCCTGAACCGCAACTGGCGCAATCCGTCGTTTGCCGAGGTATCGGTGGTGATGTCGAAGATGCTTGAACAGGTTCGCCAAAGTCTTGAAAAGCTTCCTGCCGACCGTTTTTATGAATTACGTTATGAGCATCTTGAAAAAAATCCCATCTCGGAGCTAAAGCGTATGTATGATTATCTCGGGCTTAAATTCACCAAAGAATTTGATACGCGTGCAGTCAATTTTCTTGATGAGATTAAGAATTATGAGAAAGGCAGCTATACCATAAGCCCCGAAGAAAAAGATATTATCTGTTCCCACATGAAAAGCCAGATGGAATATTATGGATACCACACGGGCAACTGCGCTCCCGAGAATTTAACAATTGAAGTGGCTGAGTCTGCCGCAAGATAATTATTACCGAATGTTTGCATCTGTTAAAGGAATACGATTTGACCGCAATGAACTCGCCGGCGCCTTTGGCGATATAGGCACCGACCTGCCTTTGCTGATTGGTGTTATCCTGGCATCGGGCATTGACCCGGCGAGCGTACTCATTATGTTCGGTATCATGCAGGTTCTGTCGGGACTCACCTACGGCGTTCCGATGCCGGTGCAGCCACTGAAAGCATTTGCCACTCTGGTTATCGCGCAGAAGATTACCGGCGATATTATTTTCGCGGGAGGTCTTGCCATTGGTGTTATTATGCTGGTACTGTATTCAACGCGGCTGATAGGATGGTTGTCAAAAGTAACGCCCAAGGCAGTGGTGCGCGGTATACAGTTCGGGCTGGGCATTCAGCTAGCTTCGCTTGCCATTAAAAACTATATCGGCTCCGACGGAAGCACAGGATATATTCTCGCGGGCATATGTTTCTTTATAGGTGTGCTGCTGATGGGCAACCGCAAATTTCCGCCGGCACTGCTCATCATTTTTCTGGGAGTGATGTACTCATTCTTTGTGACAGGCTTCGATTTTGTTGCGGTAGGCAAAGGTTTCAGCTTTCATCTGCCCAAATTCGACGCGGACGTATCTTTTGCCGATGTGATGACCGGTCTGGTGCTGCTTGCATTGCCGCAGTTACCGCTGTCGCTGAGTAATTCCATACTGGCAACAGGGAGGCTTGCCCGGGATTATTACCCGGAGAAAAAGATTACTGTTCAAAAGATTAGTCTTACCTACTCCATCATGAACATCATCAACCCATTCTTCGGAGGTTTTCCGACCTGTCACGGTGTGGGTGGTATGGCAGGGCATTACGCTTTTGGCGGGCGCACGGGAGGCTCGGTAATTATTTACGGCAGCCTGTACCTGACCATCGGCTTGTTCTTCTCGAATGTATTTACGGAAGTCATCGGCATTTTTCCGCTTCCTGTGCTGGGTGTTTTGCTGCTCTTCGAAGCCTTTATGCTCATAAAACTCATGGGCGATACCGCACACAAGAAGGAAGACTTTATTATTGCCGTAATCGTTGGTCTTATAGCTGGCTATCTTCCGTATGGCTTCCTTGTTGGTCTGGTCGTTGGATTTATTCTGAAATATCTTTCTAAAAACAACATTATAGGACTGACGAAGTAAAAAAAAGTCGTAAGTCGTGAGTCATAAGTCATAAGTCGTGAGTCGAAAGTTTGTAAAGTATAAAGGATATGGACAACCCTAAAACAGACAATGAGTATTTTTAAAAAACGATTTGGTAGTTCTGACAAATCAGACAAAAACCCGGTGAACATAATATAGACCTTGTTTGGGAAGAACTTGGCGAACAGTTTTTTAATTACGAAGACGACCTGAACACACTGAATATTGAATTTATAAGAAAAAATATAGACAAATTTTAACTCGATGGAAAGAAGGGCAGCCCATCACAGCTGCAATTGCAAGAACCGCACGTAACGAACGGGTTAGCTGAAAACCGAACAGTGTGAGCACAAGAACAAAAAATAACTAATTAACTAACTAAATCGCGGAGGCATTACTCAATAAAACAAATGAAAAAAATAATTACCATTTTTGTTACAATTACCATTTCACTTTCATCCTTTGCTCAAAACTGGCAATGGGTCAAAAGAGCAAACCCTTCATTACGCAGCAATGAAATAATAGGAACATCAATTAATAATAACGGAGAGGTATTTGCCTGTGGATATTACGTTACCTCGCTCAATATAGGTACAGGTACAGACCTATCGGTAAATTTTCCGGGAGATTACCAGAATTTCGTAGCGAAATACAATTCGGCCGGTGTAGCTCAATGGTTACGCAACATTGAACCTCAGGGTCCTAATGCCACAGCGGGTATGGAAGTAAGCTCCGATACTTTGGGCAATTGTTATGTGGCAAGCGGGTATGGTTATATTTCAAGTGGTCCCGGTGGAAATTTGGGTTATGCTTCCAGTTATGGTGGTTTTCATTATCTGCGAAAAATAAATTCTACAGGTAGTGATGTTTGGATGCAAACGCCCACATTCGGAAGTAATTCCGGCTGTTCGTTCGAGTCTATGAAAACGGATGGTGCAGGAAATACCTATATTACAGGACCTTTTCAGGGCACAGTTACTTTTGGAAGTATTACTCTTACCAGTGTTACTTACGAAGATGTTTTTATTGCCAAGTACGACCCCAGCGGTTTGGTGGAATATGCCATACAGGCGACTCCATATGGTCATGCCAGAGGTCATTCTATTGATGTCGATTATGCCGGCAATGTGGTGGTAGTTGGTGAATTTCAATCGGATATTACATTTGGTACTACCACACTTACAAGCAATGGCGGAAGAGACTATTTTATGGTGCGATTAGACCCTGCCGGTAATGTATTATGGGCAAAAAGCGGTGGTTCTAATTACGATGATAAATTATGGGGCGTTGCCATTGATTATCCTAGAATTTATGTAACAGGAAATTTTGGTGCAAATTTCACTTTCGGCAGTTTGCCATTAACTACTAATGGTTTGCAGGATATTATGGTAGCCTGTACAGATATGAGCGGAAATGAACTATGGGCACTTTCCAATGGAGGCGGAAGTGACAGGGATTTGGGTTATGATATTACTACCGACCATAATGGAGGGATTTATGCATCAGGAAATTATAACGGACCTGCTACTTTCGGAACAACCATTCTTACAGGAGCAGACGGTGCATACATTGTAAAATATGACATTAGCGGAAATCAGCAGTGGGTTAAGAAAGTGGTGGGTACTTCAATGAGTGCATCGGGCAAATCCATTTCTGCTAACAGAAATACAGAAATTGTAATGGCAGGTACTTTTTGTTGTTTCGGCAGCACATTAGATTTCAGTTCCAGCAGTTTTAGCTTAAATGCCAACGGAGTACCCGGAAACTATGGTTCAGGATTTTATCTTGCCAAACTAGCCAACTGCAATATGGCTGTGAGTGCTGGTTCGAATGTTTCTATTTCTTGCAGTGATACCACTTTATTAACAGCCACAGGAGGAACGTCCTATTCCTGGGCACCTTCCACAGGGCTGGTAACCAGCAATACAGCTTCGGTGCAGGCTCATCCTTTGACTACGACTACCTATACCTGTACAATAGGCGAGCCGAGCGGTTGCTCTTCCTCAGCTATGGTAACGGTAACCGTTACCGGTGGTCCAACGGTTTCATTAACGGGAACTACTTCCATTTGTCAAGGTGAATCCACTCAGCTGATTGCCGGAGGAAGTGCAATATCATATAGTTGGCTGCCAACAACAGGAGTGAACAATCCTAATATTGCTAACCCCATAATTACTCCAACAAACACTACTACTTATACCGTTACAGCGATAGATACTAACGGTTGCGCCATATCTGAAGCGGTGCCCATTACAGTAAATCCAACTTATTCAAGCAGCGTTTCCGATTCTATGTGCTTTGGCGAAACGTATACATTTCCTGACGGGACAACTTCAACAATTGCAACAATTCATACAAGCCATTTCAACACAGTTGAAAATTGTGACAGCAGCATAGTTACTACACTTACAATTAACTGCATTGTAGGAATAAATGATGCAACGTACAATAAGCCATTTGCCATTTATCCAAATCCTACAAGTGGACAGTTTATAATTTTACTTCCAACCGACAACGCAACAATAACAGTTACAGACATACTTGGTCAACAGATACTAAAAACACAAACAACACAAAAGGCAACGAACTTGCAAATTGACAACAACGGTGTTTACGCTGTTAACGTTACGACAATACAGGGCACAACAACAAGAAAAATAATTGTAAACCGATAACAGAAGAAAAAGCTACAGCAGGTATCATAAGATTTATCAGACCTCTCGAAAGATTCAGGTTTCATCATCCGAACAGCCTGTTTATTGTATTTGAGCTAATGACGCATTTGTATTTCTTAACGCTTTTCGGTAGTTTTGTTATCTTGGGACAATGAATCGTTTCAAATTATCAAATTGCCGAATTCTCAAATTCTTTTTGGCACCCGACTATAAAAAACTACTTTTATGGTAAAATTCAGAATTCATGTTTTTCCCTGAAATAGAAAAAAAATCGGCCGTTGAAATAAAACAGTATCAGGAGCAGCGCCTGTCGGATCAACTGGAATATCTTGCTGCACATTCTCCGTTCTACAAAGAGCATTTCCGTAAGCATAACATCGATACCCGCACTATAAAACTGCTGGAAGACCTGCGCCGTATTCCGGTTACTACAAAAGACGACCTGCAGCATTCAAACGAAGCGTTTTTATGCGTTGGCCGCGAAAAAATAATTGATTACATCACTACCTCCGGAACTATCGGCGAGCCGGTAACCTTCGGTATGACCGAACACGACCTCGACCGTTTGGCATATTGCGAAGCCATTTCATTTATGTGCGGCGGTCATATGCCTGGCGATGTGTATCAACTGATGACAACAATGGACCGCCGCTTTATGGCAGGACTGGCTTATTTTATGGGCGTCCGCAAACTGGGAGCAGGTATTGTACGCGTGGGTTCAGGCATTCCGGAACTGCAATGGGAAAGCATCATGCGGTTTAAACCTACCACACTTATTACGGTTCCGTCATTTATTCTGAGGCTGGTTGAATTTGCCGAAGCCAACGGCATTGATCACCGCAGCTCGAGCATCACCAAAGCCATGTGCATTGGCGAACCGCTGCGTAATTCCGATTTTACATTGAATTCACTCGGTGCACAGATTCAGGAGAAATGGGGTATCAAACTATTTTCGACTTACGCCTCCACTGAAATGGAAGGCGGCTTTACCGAGTGTGAAGCAGGTATTGGCGGACACCATCATCCCGAACTTATTATTGTGGAGCTGCTTGACGAACACGACGAAGCAGTTGCTCCGGGCACTCCCGGCGAAGTAACCATCACGACACTGGGCGTGGAAGGAATGCCGCTGCTGCGATTCAAAACAGGCGATATCTGTTATCAGCATACGGAGCCATGCCCCTGCGGACGAAATACGCTGCGTCTCGGACCGGTATTCGGACGCAGGCAGCATATGATTAAATATAAAGGCACGACGCTGTATCCATCCTCGTTATACGATGTGCTGGATGGCATCAGCGGTGTGACCAATTATGTGGTTGAAGTTAGCACCAGCGAAATAGGCACCGACCATATTCTGGTACGCATAGGCAGTACCGTGCACGACGATGCTTTTGAGAAAAAGATAAAAGATCATTTCCGCACGCGCCTGCGTGTTGTTCCTTCGCTCGTATTTGAAAGTCCCGAAAGCGTGAACCGTGTGCTGTTCCCTGCTACAAGCCGCAAGCCTGTAAAGTTTGTAGATAAAAGAGATTGATAAGACAATACTCAGACTGACAGATTCGTCCTGATAAATGTCGTTTTTCGGATGGTTTCAATCTTAAGTTTATCATTATCTTTGTACTGAACCTAAACCTTTAAACCAACTATCATGAAAAGATTTTTACTTTTTGCAGCAGTCTGTATTATCTCGTTATCGGCCATAGCACAGAAAGCAACGCGTACGAGTGTTGCCAACGGCTTGTTTAATACTGCCACTACATGGGATTGCAACTGCGTTCCTGTTGACGGCGATAATATAGTTGTAAATACCAACGTGAGCCTGAACCTTGACTGGGGTTATTCGTCGGGTACGCTGACTATCAATCCGGGTGCATCGCTGATTAAAGATAACAGCGGCGTTCGCTCTGTATGGATTTCAATGACCGGCGGCCTGATAAACAACGGTACTTTTATTGTTGACAACCTGCTGGCGCACGGCGCTCCAATCGTGAATAACGATTCCATGCAGATACAGGGATGGTTTGCCAATTATTTCGGCTTTACGAACAATGGTGTTGTAAATCCTGTTGACAGCATTTCAAATATGGGAATCATCAACAATGCCGCCGACGGTAAAATTGTGGGTACTCATTTTCTGAACAACGGTATTGAAATGAATCAGGGTAAACACATCGCCACCTATCTTTTGAATGTAGACACTCTGAATAATACAGGCCACATTACCGCTTCAAATTTTCAGAACGACGGTCTTGTGAACAGCGACGGTGAGATTGATGTAACCATCAATTTCTACAGCAATCATCATTTTCATAATAATGCAGCAGGCAATCTGCATGTGACATCAAACTTCCTGAATGCCGACAGCATTATGCATACCTGCACCTTTTACAATGCCGGAGCCGTTGAGGTAGGTTCAAACTGGATGAATTACGACACCATTCAAGGTCCGTCAACCGGACATTTCTGCGTACACGGAAACACATGGAACAAGGGAAAGATGCTTGGTGCGTTTGATTTCTGCGACCTTTCAAATCTTGGAAGCGGCGTTGTAGATTTGAATACCGGAACCATTGCCCCTACTGTAACAAAGTGTGTTTTCAACTGCTATTCAGGTATTGCCATGAACAGCGAAGTTGCAGTGAGCGTATATCCCAATCCGTTTACCAACAATCTTATCATTGACCTTGGCGCACTGACCAGCGGCAATGTTACCATTGTACTGAGCGACCTTCAGGGAAGACAGGTGATGAGCCAGGAAGTACAGGGCGCACAAACCGTTTCACTGAACTGCAACGACCTTGCTTCCGGATTATATATATACAGCATCCGTGAAAACGGTATTGTGAGATTTGCCGGAAAAGCAATAAAAGAATAACATCAGTAATACTTACGACACTGAGAATGTATTATTTCTTTATCGCGTTTTTACTGCTTTTTTCGTGTGGAAAAGAAAAGCACAACCCTGCATTAAAGACAAAGAATGTTGTTGTGCTTATTATGGACGGCGCAAGGTATACAGAAACCTGGGGCGACAGCACGCATACCTATATTCCGCATCTGGCAAAGGATATGGCGCCCTATGGTGTTGTGAGTACCACGTTTTATAACGGTGGTCCTACATATACGTTAGCAGGACACAGCGCGATAACAACGGGTGTGTATCAGGAAATCAACAACAGCGGTCAGGAATATCCTAAAAATCCCGGAGTGTTTCAGGTGTGGGAAAAGTATATTGGCAACAATGCTCAGTATGCCTGGGTGATAAGCAGTAAAGATAAGCTTGTGATACTGGGCGATTGCAACGACGCAATCTGGACAGGCAAGTACAGACCGACCACCAACTGCGGTGTTGAAGGACACGGGCTGGGCAGCGGTTTGAGACCCGACAGCATGACGTGCAAGGCAGCGCTCAATATCCTTTCGCAGTATCACCCGCGGCTTTCGCTCATCAGTTTTATGGAGCCCGACATTCCGGCACATGCGGGCGTTTGGGATAATTACATCAACGGCATCCGCGGAAGCGATGAGTACATTTTCAGAATATGGAGTTTTCTGCAAACCGATAAATACTTCAAAGGAACTACAACGGTGTTTGTAACCAACGATCATGGACGGCATTCAGACGGCATAGCCGACGGATTTGTAAGTCATGGTGATAACTGCGACGGATGCCGGCACATTGAATTCTATGCATCGGGACCGGATTTCAAAAAGAACTGCGTTTTAAGTACACACCGTGAGCTTATTGATATTCCCGTAACGATTGCATATATGCTGGGAGTGCAGCTTCCCCAGAGTCAGGGGCAGGTGATGACGGAGCTTTTTAAGAAAATTAATAATTAAAATCACTATTGTCCGATAAAAATACAGAATATTATTTTGCAAACCGCAACAAAT
>JBAXND010000055.1 GCA_037133915.1 Bacteroidota bacterium | reverse complement strand
AGCCGGGCTTATGCTTCGGCTTCTTTCAAACTTTTACCGGACAACAGTGAATTAAAATTAATAGTTAATAATTCTTCAGGAAATATTTGTCGGTATAAATAACAGCGGGCGCTCGTTGCAAAAACGTTCGCCCGCTGTTGTTTTTTGTCTTTTATCTTGTCTTACTTCTGATGTCTAATATCTAACGTTTCGAAGGCACGCGTTGCAAACGCGCGCCAGACATTTTTTTGTCTTTTATCTTTTGTCTAATATCTTACGTCTATTTCAAGTAAGTGTCGAGCCAACGGAAGAATTCGCGTTGCCAGAGCACACTGTTCTGTGGCTTCGTAACAAAATGACTTTCGTTGGGGAAGAAAAGAAAGCGGCTTGGAATGCCTCTGAGCTGTGCTGCATTGAACGCCTGCATTCCTTCGGTATAGGGAATGCGGAAGTCGTTGCCGCCATGAATAACAAGTATGGGCGTATCCCAGTTTCCAACAAATTTATGGGGCGAAAAATCATAGCTTTTAGGTGTTGGCGATTTCCAGTAAGCGCCGCCTAAATCATGTTCCGGAAACCAGTATTCTTCGGTTGAACCGTACCAGCTTTCGAGGTTGAACATGCCACAATGAGCTATAAATGCTTTGAAGCGTTTCTCGTGATGGCCTGCCAGCCAGTAAACCGAATACGCGCCATAACTGGCACCAACGGCACCCAGATGGTCTTTATCAACGAAGGGTTCTTTTGAAACCTCATCAATAGCCGACAGATAATCGTTCATATTCTGTCCGCCATAATCCTGAGCAATTTCATCGTTCCATTCCTGACCAAAGGTGGGAAGTCCGCGACGATTCGGAGCCACAACAATATAATCATGCGATGCCATCATTTGAAAATTCCAGCGATAACTCCAGAACTGGCTCACTGCATCCTGTGGTCCACCCTGGCAATAGAGCAGTGCAGGATATTTTTTTGTTTTATCAAAGAATGGAGGATATATTACCCACACCAGCATCTGCTTTTTGTCTGTTGTGGTAATCCAGCGCTGCTCCACCTTTCCCATTGTAATCTTGCTTAACAGATCTTTATTTGTAAAGGTGAGCTGTTTATCGCCTATTCCCTGCGAAGGATTATTGATAGTATAAATTTCAGAAGGCATAGACATCGACATTTTAATGCCTGCTACAACGCCCGATTTGACATCAAGTTCGGTATAATCATGTGTACCGGAGGTGAGTGGTGTTAACTGTTTTGATGTTATATCAATGGTATAAACCTGAAACGTAGCCTTTGTACCGCTGATAAAATATATCTTTTGCGGATTGGAATTATCCCACCGAAGGTTTGAAACTCCTTCGTCAAATTTAATTGTAAGGTCATCGATCTTTTTGCTGTTGAAATCATAGACCATCAAACGTTTTTTATCCGATTCATAACCGGCAGTTTTCATGCTGCACCACGCAATTTTAGTACCGTCGGGTGAGAACACCGGATCCTGGTCATAGCCTTCCATGCCCTCACTCAGGTTCTCTGTTTGGGCTGTGGCAAGGTTGTATAAATAAATGTCTGAGTTGGTACTTGTTGCTTCAGCTTTACCATTGGCTTTACGGCATGTATAGGCAATTCTGAAACCATCGGGGCTCCAGCAAATCTGTTCCATACCGCCCCAGGGAGTTAAGGGTGCATCGAAGCGCTCACCGCTCATAATATCGGTTTCCTTACCTATGCCGGTTTCCGCGTAAGCGGCATAAAAAACATGGCTGTATGAATAATCGCTCCAGCTATCCCAGTGGCGGTACATCAGGTCATCAATAATGCGTGCATCGGCCAGAGGCAGGTCGGGATAAACATCCTTGACCGTTTTATCCAGTTTTACATCTTTGGTAAACACAATATTTTTCATATCGGGCGAATAATCAAAGCCGGTGATACCGCCTTCAACTGTGCTCAGTTGCTTTTTGCCGGTGCCGTCGGTATTCATTTCAAATACCTGCATATCGCCGTTTGCGTCGCTCGCCAGATATCCTATTTTTTTACCATCGGGGCGCCAACGTGCATTGTACTCGCTGCCGTCGGTTTGAGTTAGATTAACCGGAACGGAATAGTCAAGCGCTGCCTTAAACAATTCGCGGTTGCCTTTGTTTGTAACCAAATCATAACGGGTAACACCGTAAAGTGCGAACCTGCCGTCGGGTGATAACTGAAGTTCGCTCACCCTGCCAAGTTTCCAAAGCGATTCGGCCGTAAGGCGATCCTGTGCATGAAGCAATGGTAGTATAAGCACTGCCAACAAAACTGTGCTGAAAATCTTTTTCATAATGATGATTGTTTAGAAGAACTGTTGAAATTTACCCGGTAAAATTAAGAAATGAACGTGAACAGCGGAATAAAACTTCTCAATGATTTTGAACCGGAAGAACTGTGAGTGCAGAATGGCTTCCGGCTTTTCGACAGGCCCACGTGACCAGACGGGCAGGCGTTACAAACGCCCGCAAGGCTATTGCTTCTTTGTCTTTTCTCTTTTGTCTGAGGTTTTATGTCTAATATCTAAAGTCTATTTTGAAATTTTATCGAGACGGTTCATGCCATCCACGGCTTTCGTATAGTTGGGTTTGATTTTCATTGCCTGAATGTAGTCGGCACGCGCATTGTTTATATCACCGCGCAATTCGTAACTATAGCCTCTGTTATAATATGCTTCCGCGTAATTGGGATCTACGATGATGGCATCCGTAAAATATTTAATGGCAGCATCATACACCTTTAAATAAACCAGATGAATGTAGCCCAGATTAAAGTGGGCATATTTGTATTTCGGATCTATTTTAAGGATGGTTGTGTAGCTTTCAATTGCCTTATTGTATTCGCCCACACTTTGAAAAAACATTCCCAGCCCATAATAGGCTTCAACACTTTTGGGTCGGATATTGAGGGCATTTTTGAAATAATCTGCTGCCAGGGCATTATGCTTTGTGCTGAAAATAAGTCCGAGTTGCATATACGCATCGTAGTATTGCTGGTCTTTTTCTACGGCTATCTGAAGATTCTGGACTGCTTTGGCGGTATCGCCCATTTCGCGGTAAGCCATACCTTTGATGAAGAATGCGCGTGGCAGCATTTCATCAATTTTAAGCGCCCTGTCCAGATCTTCGAAACATTTTTCATATTCCTTGAAATAGAAATCAAGCTCAGCCAGTTTAAGCAGCGCTTCGGTATCTTCATCATTTATTGTAAGGGCTTTGCTCAGAGCCTCGCGACACTTTTGTGCTTTGCCCATTGAAAAATAAATATCGGACAGCGTGCGGAAATAAGCAGAGTTTTTCGCATCAATTTCAATCGCTTTATTGACATCAGAAAGTGCTTTACCCGGATCTTTTGTTTCGAGATAGGCCTGGGCACGCTGATTATAAAGCTCGGCATTGTGCGGGTCGGCTTCAATTTTTTTGGTAAGCGCAGTAATGCCGGCAGGTAAAGAGTCTGCCGGCAGCTTATCGTTATTTGTTTTCTCTTTGTTTCCGCCGCAAGAGAGCAGTGCCAATAAAATGACGGCCGGAAAAAGTTTAAGCAGTAACCTCATATGTGAATTTTCAAGAATTCCTTACGGATTTGCCGTGGAATGTTCTATTTCTTTTCTTTCAGTTTTGCTCTGATTTTTGCTTCGAGTTCATCGCTGAGTTCGGGGTTGTCGAGCAGCAGTTGCTTCACGCCTTCCCTGCCCTGTCCCAGCTTGGTATCGCCATAGCTGAACCACGAACCACTCTTTTTAATAATCTCAGTGCTAACGCCAATATCAATAATTTCGCCTGTTTTGGAGAAACCTTCACCATACATCAGGTCGATTTCAGCTGTGCGGAAGGGCGGTGCCACTTTGTTTTTCACCACTTTAACGCGAACATGGTTTCCAACAACCTCTTCGGCTTCTTTTATCTGGCTCACGCGGCGAATATCAATCCTGACTGATGCGTAAAATTTAAGAGCATTACCACCGGTAGTTGTTTCGGGGTTGCCGAACATCACACCGATTTTTTCGCGAAGCTGATTTATGAAGATGCAGCAGCAGCGGGTTTTGCTGATAGTACCGGTAAGCTTACGAAGTGCCTGCGACATCAGCCTTGCCTGCAGACCCATTTTTGAGTCGCCCATTTCGCCTTCAATCTCACTCTTTGGCGTAAGTGCAGCAACAGAGTCAATCACGATGATATCAATAGCTCCGGAGCGAATCAGGTTTTCGGTAATCTCAAGTGCCTGTTCTCCGTTATCGGGCTGGGAAATCAGCAGGTTGTCAATATCGACACCGAGTTTGGCGGCGTAACTGCTGTCGAAAGCATGTTCGGCATCAATAAAGGCTGCAATTCCACCGGCTTTTTGAGCCTCGGCAATGGCATGAATGGCCAGGGTGGTTTTTCCCGACGATTCAGGACCATAAATCTCAATAACACGACCTTTTGGAAACCCACCAATACCGAGGGCATGGTCGAGTCCGATAGAACCGGTTGAGATGGAATCAATATCATTAGCTGGCACATCACCCAATTTCATAATAGTGCCTTTGCCGTAACTTTTTTCAAGTTTATCGAGCGTAAGCTGAAGCGCTTTCAATTTCTCCTTGCTTACCTGGTTGTCTTTTTTTTCTTCTGTTTCTTTAGCCATGATCTTTGATTTTAAAATATTTTTTTAATTTTTTTTTGTGAAAAGCATCCCTGCCTTCATCAATTGAGATGACTCATTTATTCTTATACAAATGAAGGTATTTTTTCTGAAACAGACAAAGAAAATAAGCAGCCGTGAAACCGAAAAATATCACTTTGAATTACTGAGAATCTGCAGGGCATCATCCACGGTAATACGGTTTCCTTTATAGAATGGCACGATAAAGGCGCCGTCGAAGCCCAGATTTCTCAGTTCTGTTTGAATTTCAAGAGCATCTTCCATTGATTTTTCGTTGCCATAGGTATATTTATAAAGACCGTTATGCAAATAATAACGAACGTCGTTCAATCCTTTGAACAAGCTGTTATCTGTTTTGAGGATACTTTTTGAAACCAGTATCTGCACTCTGAAATACAAATCGGCCACCCCTTTTTCGTGATTGCCGGAATTATTATCAGCATTTAAATTCTGGTTCTGGTTGTTGGTATGAGCATCAGGATTAGCAGCGTACTTATTTGTATCGGCCGGAATTACCTGCTTTTGGCTGTTATCTTTGACCTGAGTATTGTTATCTTTAGTTTGGGTAGAATTATCTTTAGTTTGAGTAGAGTTATCTTTAGTTTGGGTAGAATTATCTTTAGTTTGGGTAGAATTATCTTTAGTTTTGGTATTGCTATCTTTAGTTTGAGCAGAGTTATCTTTGGTTTGGTTAGTATTGTCTTTCGGCTGTTTGTCTTTTACACTGTTCTGTGCTATCAGCTTAGATGTATCTTTTTTAACCTCAAGGGTTTTATTCGTCACGGCTTCGTCAACAGTATCATATACAACAGATTTCTCTTCGTACGTAAAGTCCTTATGTTCAGATTGGGCGATACCGATGTCGCGTGTCACAGCCATGCGAAGTTCGTCGTCGGGTATCAGATTGTATTTCTTCCAAAAATCGGCATCATAATCATAACCCTGGTGGAAGATATCTTCATACAGTCGAACCTGCTCCCAATCAGGAATTACTTTTACACCTTGATTTTCAATTTTATTCACCATTAAATCGGAGTACTTTGAAACGGTGAGAAACAGGGCTGAGTCCTTTTTCTTATAATACCCAATTTCCTTATTTTCCCGGATATACTTAGGATACCATTTGTTTTCGTACTCCGTAAAATCGAGGGTGCGTTTCACCGAATTGAATGAAATGTACAAGCCATTAGCTTTAGTATCAGTTCTCAGTTCAGGAAAATAAGCCGTGTCTTCATATGCCACTTTTACAAAGGCATAATTATCAGAACGGATGTAATAAGTGTATTTAAAAAAGCTATTTGTGTTACGGTCAACCAGATATTCTGATTTCACTTTTTTTCTGACAATCTTGTTCGTGTAATGATCAACCGTATATGAGTAGCGGACAAACTTTTTCATTTTCGCGCCTTCCGGTATAGCCGACACAACATATACAAGGTTATCGTCAAGCATAACCATACTGTCCATAGTGAATTCAAGGTTGTCCTGACCCATCAAAAACCATTGGATATCCATATTTCCTGTAAGGAAGAGCGAAAGCTGGTTATAACTTTCTGTTTTGGCAAATCGCGATAAGTAATCCTGACTGCTTCTGATACCGTCAATGCGGACAGGGTAGAAATAATCGCCCACATGAATCTGCCCGTCGCAGTAAACAGAAACTGCCGCCTCGATGGCACGAGCGTAGGAATTGTTCTCTTTGATGTACTCACGGTAATAACCGTCGGACATAAATGTTTGTTGTGACAGATTTTTGGGGAGATTTTCAATAGCCTGTTTTACGATATCATAGCCCTTTGAGACTTCACGAGGGGTAATGATAACGGGCTTCATCTGATAGATGGTGGGATTCAGCGGAACATATACCTTGGTATTCAGGTCTAGGTCTTTGAGCATTACCCTGTACGACATAAATCCGAGCGACGACACCAACAGCGTATCATTGTAAGCAGATGCCGGAAATGTAAATTCGAAGTCGCCTCGTGCATTGCTCATTGTGCCAATCGGATGATGCATAAGACCGACATTGATATATGGAATACCTTTACCGGTAGTAATATTCACTACGCGCCCCATCAGAAAATAGGAATCCTGAGCACTGATACTCTGCGCGCAAACAGCCAGTAAAAACAGTAATATTAGTCTTGCGTTCTTTCTTATCATCAATTGTAGGTGCTTGTGGCACAAAATTAAGAAAAATAAAGATATGAATCTTATACGGTGTACTTACCAAAAAGTTCAAACACATAACAAAATAAGCACTGCCCAAATTATTTCCTTCGCAGTCGTTTCATCAGGAATCAATAAACCTCCTGTGCTAATGCATCACGTTGCTTGAATTGAATTTCCCCCGACACATATTATAAATACAGTATATGAGTGCGTATATTTCAATAATGAAACTCTCAGGTTTAACCTTTACCTAAATAATAGTACCTTTGCCCTTCTTAAAAAATAAACAAAAAAATAATGTCAGAGAATAAACTATTAGCACCGGATTTCCTTTTCGAAGTAAGCTGGGAAGTATGTAACAAAGTGGGCGGTATTTACACTGTCATCTCTACCAAAGCAATTACGCTTGCCGAAGAACTTAATGACAACTATATCCTTATCGGACCGGATGTGTGGATGGAAACCCGCAACAACCCCGAATTTATTGAAGATAAATACCTCTACCGCTCATGGCGCGAGCAGGCCGAATCGGAAGGACTCAAACTCAAGATTGGTCGTTGGAATATTGCAGGACGGCCTGTTGCCATTCTGGTTGATTTCACGCAATTTATAGCTTCCAAAGACAAGATATTTGCCGAATTCTGGGAAAAATTTGAATTGGATTCATTGCCCGGGCAATGGGATTATGTTGAACCGGCATTGTTTGGATACGCTGCTGCACGAGCCATAGAGAGCTTCTATAAATTCAATATCAACGCGCACGACAAAATGGTGGCTCAGTTCCACGAATGGATGACAGGCACGGGTGTATTATACCTAAAAGCGCATGTACCTCAGGCCGGATGCGTGTTTACAACACATGCCACCGTTCTGGGCAGAGCAATTGCCGGAAATTCAATGCCCCTTTATAAAGGTCTTGAAGGCTATGACGGAGAAATGATGGCACGTAACCTTGGTGTAACAGCTAAATATTCTCTTGAAAAAATTGCAGCAAATGAAAGCGACAGCTTCACAACTGTGAGTAGTATTACAGGTGAGGAATGCACGCATTTTCTTAAAAAAACAGTAGATGTAATTACCCCTAACGGGTTTGAAGATTCATTTATTCCGCCCGACGGAGACTTTGCGCGACTGCGCAACGGGGCCCGCGAAAGCCTGTTCACCGTTACAGAAGCACTTACGGGAACTGCAATTTCCAGAGACAGCATTCTTATACTGAACAGCGGCCGTTACGAATTCAGGAATAAAGGAATAGAAATATTTATTGACAGCCTGGGTAAACTGAACAAAAATCCGGAGCTTAAAAAAGAAGTCATTGCTTTTATTGCCGTACCTGCCGGTCATACCGGACCCAGACACGACCTGATTGAAAAGATGAACAACCCGGCCGCCCGCCATCCTCAAAGCGATGAATACCTCACCCACTGGTTGTATGATGCCGACTCAGACCCTGTGCTTGCACGTATTCGCGAGAATGACCTCCGCAACCGCCCTGAAGACAAAGTGAAGATTATTTTCGCACCCTGTTACCTGAACGGCGAAGACGGCATTTTTAACCTTCCGTATTACGATGTGCTGATAGGCTTCGACATGACCGTGTTCCCCTCCTATTATGAACCATGGGGATACACTCCTCTTGAAAGTATTGCTTTTCATATCCCGACTATAACAACCAATCTGGCCGGCTTCGGCGTCTGGGCGCTTTCTTTTAAAGAGAAAGCAAGCCAGTGCGTTTTTGTTGCCACCCGCACCGAAGATAATTATCTGGAAGTAACGGAATCTATCGCCGGAAGGCTTCTTGATTTCACCATTAAATCGGCAGACGAACGCAAAAAAATGGGTGAATGCGCCTTTAGTTTATCGCGTTCAGCCTTATGGAAAAACCTGATAGCCTATTATCGCGAAGCTTATGATATCGCACTTCAAAAAACAGAATTGCGGTCGCGTCTTTTTGCAGGAAAACTGCCTCAGGAAACAGTTGCCGGATTTCAGGGAATTACAAGGGTAAGCCCCGAATGGAAAAAGTTACTGATAAAGCCAAGCATTCCCGAAAGCCTGTCAGCACTGCAGAAACTGACACGCAATCTTTGGTGGACATGGAGTTTCGAAGCCCAGGAAATGTTTGAGATGATTGATAAAAGCCTGTGGGAATCTGTTCATCACAATCCCATTGCCCTTATCGAATCGCTCTCGCTTGAAGATTTCATAAAACTTGAGAAGAATAAAATATTCACCGATAGACTGAATAAAGTTTACAGTGATTTTGAAAAATACATGAACCGCCCAACGGACGATCCCGAAAGACAGGTCGCCTATTTCAGCATGGAATTCGGACTGCATGATTCGCTTAAAATATATTCGGGCGGATTAGGCATACTTGCAGGTGATTATCTGAAAGAAGCCAGCGACTCACGGAAAAACATTGTTGGCATCGGTTTGCTTTACCGCTACGGATATTTTGCACAGGGCATTTCATTGCTCGGCGACCAGCTTCCGGCCTACCCGCCTCAAAAATTTTCGCATTTGCCGCTCATACCGGTAAAACATAACGGAGAAAACGGTAACGGTGAAGGTGGCAATAACTGGATTAAAGTAAGTGTGGCATTTCCGGGACGCGTGGTATTTGCAAAAATCTGGAAAGTGTATGTTGGTCAGGTAACACTGTTCCTGCTGGATACCGACTTTGAAGACAACACACCCGAAGACCGCGCTATTACGCATCGCCTGTATGGCGGCGATTCCGACCTCAGGCTTAGACAGGAATTGCTGCTGGGCGTTGGCGGTATTCGCCTGCTTGATGCACTTTCTGTTCATCCTAACCTGTATCATTGCAATGAAGGTCATGCAGCATTTATCGGCATTGAGCGCTTGCGCAAATTTGTTCAGGACGAAAAACTTCCGTTCAGTCAGGCACTTGAAGTGGTAAGGGCATCTACACTTTTCACTACCCATACGCCAGTTCCGGCAGGGCACGATACCTTCAGCGAAGATTTATTGCGCACCTATATTCCGCATTACGCGGAACGCCTCAACATGACATGGGAAAATTTCATGAACCTTGGCCGCATCAATGATAACGACCATCTCGAAAAATTCTCCATGAGTATTCTTGCCGCCAAACTATCGTCGGAGATAAATGGTGTGAGCAGAATTCACGGACGCGTAAGCCGCCAGCTATTCTCGGATTTATACCCGGGATATTTTCCTGAAGAATTGCATATAGGTTATGTGACCAATGGTGTGCATTTCCCTACATGGGTATCTAAACGCTGGAAAAAATTATACGACGCCGAATTTGGTGAATGTTATCTGAACGACCAGTCGAATCCCGACCACTGGAAAAAGATTTATAACGTCCCCGATGAGAAAATATGGCAGCTGCGGCAAAAACATCGTAAAGACCTTATCGTTTACCTGAAAACACGACTGGTTGATGAAATGACGCGCAGACAGGAAAACCCGAAAAACATCTTTAAAACAAACAAAACACTCAGTGAAACCGTTCTTACAATTGGTTTTGCAAGGCGATTTGCTACTTATAAAAGAGCGCATTTACTGTTCTCCAATCTGGAACGTTTGGCACGCATCGTGAATAATATCGATAAACCCGTTCAGTTTGTATTTGCCGGCAAAGCTCACCCCAACGATAAGGCAGGACAGGATTTGATTAAGAGAATCTTTGAGATTACCCGCAGACCTGAATTCCTGGGCAAAATCATCTTTCTGGAGAATTATGATATTGATCTGGGTAAAAGACTGACACAAGGTGTTGACGTTTGGTTGAACACGCCGACACGTCCGCTCGAAGCATCAGGCACCAGTGGCGAAAAAGCCATTATGAACGGTGTTGCCAATTTCAGCGTGCTCGACGGATGGTGGGCCGAAGGTTACAAACCCGATGCCGGTTGGGCACTCAAAGAAGAACGCACCTACCAGGATCAGCCGATACAGGATGAACTGGATGCCGAAACGATTTACAACATCATAGAAAATGAAATTGTTCCTGCATTTTACGGATTAAACGACCAGGGCGTTCCTGAAAAGTGGGTGGCTCACATTAAAAATACCATAGCACTCATCACTCCTCATTTCACTATGAAACGTATGGTGGATGATTACTACAACAAGTATTATCTGAAAATGTTCGGCCGCGAGAAAGAAATGACCGCCGATAATTTTGAAAATGCCAAGAAAATGGCAGCATGGAAACAAAAAATGCTGCGTGGCTGGGAAAGCATTGAAGTAGTTTCGGTGACTATGACCGACACCAATAAAAACCCACTCACGCTGGGCGAAACATTCCATGCCGAAATCGTGCTGAAGATGAATGAACTTTCCGGTTCGGATATCGGTATTGAAATAATATTCGGTCAGAAGGTAAATGATCAGGTAGAACGGATAACGCACATGCAGGAGTTGAAGATATTAAGTTCGAACTGCAATGTCATCACTTATGGTTGCGACATTCACGCAGAACGGGTCGGCGTATTTGATTTTGCGTTCCGGATGTTTCCACGAAATGCGATGATGCCGCACCGTCAGGATTTCAACCTCATTAAATGGCTGTAATGTAGCTTTTTAATATTTCAGAAAGTTAAATCCGGATTTCGCCGGAAAAAAAACAGGACAGCATCCGGTTCATTCGGATGCTGTTTTTTCTTTGAACAGCCTGTAAGCCTTCGCGTTGATTTATTTTGTACCTTTGCGGTCTTTTTACAAAACTGCCCTTACTACCTATAACACAACATAAAGATGACCCCGATCCGGAAAAGCGCAAGCAAAGGCTATCTCGTCCTCATTGGCGGTGCCGAAGAAAAAAAAGGCAAGGAAAGCATACTCGCAAAAACATTATCGCTCAATAATTCCCACAACGTTTGTATTATTCCGTCCGCATCCGCCTATCCACGAGGCGTTGCAGAAGAATATATGACCGCCTTTAAAAAACTGGGCGCCAAAAATGTTGAGATACTTGATATTCGTGACCGTCAGCAGGCAGAACAGCAAGAATTCATTGATAAAATTGCTGAAGCTGACCTTATCTTCTTTACCGGAGGCGACCTGCTGAAACTGATTTATGTACTTGAAGGAACCGCATTGCTCGAAGCCATTCATAAAGCAAATAATGAAGGTGCAACAGTGGCAGGAACAAGTGCAGGCGCATCGGCTACCGGCGATCCCGTATTCACGGGCGGCGACGAAAAAGGTCTTTCCAAAGGAAGCATCAACATTCATGACGGCTTCGGATTCATCAAAAATATTGCCATCGATACCCGTTTTGTGAACCGCGGCCGGCTCGGCAGGCTCACTCAGTTTCTGTGCTCAGGCCGCACACGCAAAGGCGTCGGGATAGGCGAAAACACAGGTATTATCATTGCACCTTCGATGATATTTGAAGTTTACGGTCACGAAATGGTGACCGTTGTATCGACCGAAAATGTGGAATACTCCAATTATTATGATATTGATGACGGCGGCGAAATTATCATCGAAGGCATACAGGTGGGATTTCTGCAGCACGGCAGTCATTTCAATCTGAACACCTGGAAAGTAATTCCGAACGCCCGTAAGGAACATGAATAGCAATTGAATGTGGTGATTAATCGAAGGTTTTGATTGAAATTTTGCATACTTTTTCGTAAACATTCAGTTCAAAATCTTTAGGCACAATCAATTCAAACGACCAGTTAAAGCCTGCTTCAGCAAATTCTATTGAACCTTCAAATCCTTTTTGTAGAACAATAGTGAAATCACCTTCATCGCTTGACGTTTCTTTATACACAATCGATTTGTCAGGATTTGAAATTCTAAAATTTTTGTTTGGAATGGAGCGACCGTCTTCATACCTGAATCTGAGGTTCACGACCATTTTATCCTGAGCCATTGCTCTCTGAAAAGCACCGCAGCATAACAGCGCGGCAATAAAGAACATTATTGTCCTTTTCATAAGTTTTTAGTTTTTTTGGGGGAAAGGTTTACTGAAGCAAAAATAAGAAAGCGCCGACAGTTTTCAATACGAAAAAAGACATTTCTGGCGTTAATAAAAACAGTTTAACTTATAGACTTACAGATTATTATTCGCTTATCACGCGAACTTCTGTTCTTCTGTTTTTCTGACGGCCGGCATCTGTATCGTTGGTATCTATGGGTTCATTTTCGCCATAGCCTTTCGGAAGGATGCGTTTGGCGGAGATACCTTTCTTCACCAGATAATCGCGGACAGCGTTTGAGCGGCGCTGCGATAATTCCATGTTATAGTCGTCGGGGCCTTTATTATCGGTATGTCCGGCAATTTCAACCACCATAGCGGGATTTTCTTTCATTGCGGAATAAAGCGCGTTCAGGGCAGGAAATGACTCCTCACGGATATCGGATTTATCATAATCAAAATAGACGTTGTCAAGCGTGTAAGTGCGCTTGTACTGTGTCACAACCTGAATGGTTATATTATAGACGTACTCCGAATAGCGTTCATTTTTCGGCAATTCAATTTTCTTTTTGAATATTCTTCCGAATTTTGAAATGGTGAGATCATACGTCTGATACTGGTCGATATCGGTGGCGCAGGTGCCGTCAAGTCCGGTAGTACAGTTATAAACCTCATTGCCGTTCTGCGACAGGCTTATTACAGCTTCCTGTTCATATACATTATTTTCGTCAGTAACTTTGAAAATAAGATGTGTAGTATGCGATGTTTCGGCTGCAGGAATTGTACCGGCTTCGAGCGAAATCTTGCAAACGGTGGTGAAAGAATTGAGACCTTCCTTATTCGGGATATTGAGTTCAAACGACCAATTTTCGCCCGATTCGGTAAATTCAACAGTCAGCGTAGAGCCTTTTACAAGTTTAGCGGTATAATTTCCCGATGCATCGGTAATACCTTTCAACAGCACCGTTTTGTCAGCTTTGTAAATAATGAATTGTTTGGATGCCAGTGGCTTTTCATTCACATCCCTGAACTCAAAGTTTGCGACTACAGTGTTCTGAGCTATCAAATTGGGAACATACGAACAGGTTATTATCAGAAGCAGAAGGAAACCGGCTGTTTTTCTCATGATGCGCAGTTTTTTGTATTTACTATTTATACCACAAACGGCAAAAAGGTAATTCGCGAAAGTGTTTTTATGAAATCGGGGTTATTATTTATAAACGCAAAAAATACAAAAGGATTGTGTTGCCGGTGGTGGTTGGTGTTTGTGCTACAAAATATTTTGTCCCTATAGGGACAAATCTTTCATAAACCATCATTGTTCTAGAAATATTGCATCCCTAAAGGGATGGCAATATACATATCCGTTTTAATTCTTAACAAATATTGGGGAGAAATTGTTTGTGCCTTTAGGCACACGATATTTCTAGAAAATATCCATTTATTAGTTGGTTGTGCCATAGGCACAAAATATCATGCATTTATTAAAGAGACAAAAAACCAGCTATCGGCAGATGAATATTTTTTCGGCAAATGAAATTGAAGAATCAGTAAGACGAACTAAATACATGCCATCAGTACAGTTGGTCAGATTTAGTTCCAATTGTGAACCGGCTGAAGGAATCTGCTTCGAGTAAACTATATTTCCGAGTATATCATACACTGTTATATCCGCATTTTCTAAGGCGTGAGTGCTATTTATCATTACTTGAAATAACCCCGTTGAAATATTAGCAAGAATGGAGAATATTTTGGTCGATTCGTCTGAAATTTCTGTTGTACCTGCAATATGAACGGCAGTTCCGACTATTGTACAATCTTTATCGGTTTTAGCAATAAGAATATTTGACAGACCGGGGCCCATGCCTTCGGTGGAGCCTATCGCAATATACCCGGAGTCATGGGTTTGAATTGCATAAGCCAGTCCGTCGTCCCAGACAGAGCCAAGCGTATAGCTACAATAAAATGCCGCGTAATCGCCCATTAATGAGTAACACGCTTCTTTTCGGCCATATCCGTAACAGGTTGTTGTACCAACAAAAACATAACGCGCAGAATCGTCAACCGTTATACTACAAATTACTTCCTCCTGCGGACAGATAGTCCATGATTGCGGGATACTCCACATAAAAGAGCCATTGCTGTGAAATCGCATTGCCCATTTTTGCTTATTAATACCTGTATCTTGCGTGCTGCCACCAAAAATATATCCGCTGTCGGGCAGTGTTTTCACCGAATAAATCAGGTCTTCAAGAGAATCACCGTAAACAGCAGTCCACACCGTATCACCGAAAGGGTTCATCTTCATTATCAATCCGTCGAACCCTCCCGCACCAAAGCTTTTGGTATTTGCGCCCACGTAATAATTCCCATCGCTTGTGGTATCAAGGCAGGTGGCATAATCCGAACTGTCGCCGCCATAAACCATGGTCCACAAGGTATCGCCGACAGCATCAAGTTTCAGAATATAGATGTCGCTGCTGCCGCTTCCGTAACTGTATGTTTCACCGGCCACAACATAGGTAGTATCAGGGAGTGCAAGAACAGCATGTGCCATATCCCAATCGCTTCCGCCGTAGGTTTTTTCCCATTCCACATTGGCATTTGAATCGGTTTTAATCACGAGCACATCGTAGGAAGATGTGAAATTTTTATCGGTATATCCGGTTATAATCAGTCCTTTGTCGGGTGTGCGTTTAAAGTCCTCCGACTGATACACGGCTTCACTTCCAATCACTTTTTTCCAAAGAATTTCTCCCAAAGAATCAATTTTAATGATATTGATTTTTGTATTGCTGCTGCTGCCTTCATTCGCCAGAACAAAAAAGCTGCCATCGGCATCTTCAATAATTCCCTTACCATAAGCGTACTGCCCGTTACCGTACGTGTATGTCCATACCGGCGTTTGTGCAAATGTATTTATGCACATCGCGGTAAGCATCAAAAACAGAATTAATATGATACGGCAACACTTCATGTTAAAATGATTTAGCAATAGAAAAATAGCCCCCAATCCCGGCTGCATTCTGTGGGTTCAGATAAGCATTCAGATATCCGGTTCCCAATTGCAGGAAAAAGCTGTTCGCAATATTTGCAGTGATTTCGGCACCGGCGTTGAATGTTCCGTAACCGCGCATCATCAGTATCGCGGCGAGCCTCAGTTCAGATTTTTTCCAGCGATAGCAATAAGCAGGTTTGATGATTACCTGAGGCTTATATTTACTGAAGAATTCATGCCTGACCATGGCGCTCAGCAGAAATCTATCTTTCAAAAATAAACGGTTATAGGAAATATTGAACTGCATGGGCAGCCACATATCGTAAGTTCCGTGCTTGTCGGCAAAAGAGAATTCATTCAGAATACTGTCTTTTGTTTTTCCTGTAAAGGTTGTTGCTCCGATGTCAAGCATATCTTTCACTTCAAAGCCGTCGAAATGATACAGCGTATCCCGGGAATACTGCTGCGAGCGGCTGCTCCATTTAATAAAACCAAGATCGGACAGGCTGATTCTGAAATTATTTTTATGATTATCGGTTACAGACCAGAACACATCTACTGAAGCGCCTGCGCCATTCATTGCCTTCAAATCAGACGATGCAGAATCGGAACGACGCAAACTCATATCGGCATCGAGTGCGATGAACATAGCGTCTTTCTGCGTAAACAGCGTCGCCTGTTTCACATCCACGTCAAGGTTTTTCTGTCCTTTTACAAATCCCACAGCCAGCCCCAACGTGTGGCGGTTGTCTTTCCCGAATGATTCATAGAACCCGGCTTTGAGCTGCTGATAGGTAATCATGTTCATCCCAACATTATTAATATGGACGAACTGGTCGGTGTACTGCGCATTTCCAAAAAAGTACAGGTCGAAAAACTCTTTATCGAACGACAGCTCAATACGATCGTGCTGTTCAAGTGTTCCAAAAAAACCGCTGTTACGATTTGCCGTATCCGACACTCGGAAAGTGAGTGCGGCATCAAAGCGGTATCCCAGCAAATTGTAATCCTTCATGCGGGCGCTGTTGTCCTTTTTCAGTTCGTCCGTCAGGAATTTACCGTTGTAAAAATCATACATAAACTGATTGGTTACCGCCGTACTGTTCACTTCCAGATTTGCATCCAGCGAAATAACATTATGCTTTTCAGGATTAAAGCCAAAGTTACCCGACTGTGCACTCAGGAAAAGCGGCAGTGCTGACAGCATCCATAATATTATTGCAGGTAGAATTCTTTTCATGTTACTGTGTCACCAGATATGTGAACCTGCCTGTAAGTTTCAGGTCGAGTTTATAATTATTGTAGATTTTTACGTATTGTCCTGCGCCTGCGGTATTGAAGCGTGCAACAATCAGCATGCGGTGCGTGGCATAGAGTTCATCAATTTTTGACGGACTGACGGGAATAAGCAAAACCGACCGTGTTGATTCCGTTACCATGTTGTTACCATCGATAACACCGGCTTCTATATGGTTGGTAAATAACAATGAATCCATGGTTGTTCCGTCATCTCTCAAAAGATATAAGTAAAGGTCTGCACTGAAAGGAAATCCATTATCCGCGTAAAGCGACAACACACCGTCTTTAATTCGCTGGGGCGATGATTCTTCGCCGAGGTTGAATGCCAACGTATCCGTAAGGGTAAGATTATTTGCAATTATTGATAATGGTATTTCGAGGTCGAGGAAGGCATCGAGGTAATGACCGTAATACATAAAATCATTGCCCGACGACACATTGCCAAGCGGGTTGGCGTCCACAGAAATTTTATAATCAATGCGGTCGGGCAGATTTTCAATGAAGTCTGTAATGTTCGAATTATCGAGATTGAAACTGTATTGCGACGGAATTACAGGGTTGACAGGGTTTCCGGTTTCAGCAGCGCGAGCAATATTTAAGGGTGCACCGACAATCGGATCATTCAGGCTCACCGAAATTCCGGTGCGTGTATTTACCGATTTTATTTCATCAAAAACAACCCGCGAATCTATTCCAAAACCATTGGTAACATTGAGTTTAAGTTTTACACTTTCGAGTCCGAGCGAACCTCCTGTGAATTTTGAGAAAATATTAAAATCCGTTGATTCAGGACCAAAAACAAATTGTTCATTCCCAAAATATCCGCGTACGTAATCGGCGCTGATATCGCGGAAGCGGAAAAAGAACTTGAACTGATCCTGTGCGGTAAGCGTCACCGCCGATCCGGCAGGATCAAGCATTGCATCGGTAATTGTGGTAATTCTGTTGGCACTAATGTGATTTTGACCGCTCATATCAATTGAATATCCTGAGATATCATATTCCTTAGTAACATGCGAATTCCCATTCACGGTTCCCGGCACCGTTTCAATAATGTGAAGCGGAACGCCGTTTTTAGTAGCGGATGTTATGGTATAATCAACGATGATAGCTTCGTGTAAGGTATTCGTAAAGTCAACCACCAGCTTGCCAATTCTCACTTTTATAATTGAAATTTCGGCACCATTGAACTTGAATTTGGTTTCCTCGGTAACATTCAAAATTTGCTGTCCGGGTTGAATCACTGCCCCGGGAAAGGACGGCAGATAATTGTAGGAAATCGTATCAGGCATATCAATCAACGCATCGGCAGAAAAATCGTACAATGAATTTCTGTATACCAGTGTAAGTGAATTATCGGGGTTTGTTTGAAGAAGTGAATCGGCAATTAATTTATTGATAGTCATGGTTGACTTCAGCAAAGGCAGGTTCATGTCCACATCCCACGATGGGCTGATGTTCTTGCGGCATCCTGCGAATACAGCCAAAAAAATGAAACACAGTATTCCGGTTTTTTTTATGCTCATCATGCAAAAGATGAATATCAGATTAATAAGTAAAAGTACAAAAAAATCAGTAATTATATTTTTTGCCCCAGCGCAGTTTCAGCCAGTTGCGTATCTCCTTCTCCCGTTGATTTTCCTGAGGGTCGTATAATTTTGAGCCGCTCACCTTTTCGGGAAGAAATTCGAGGTCGGTAAAATTGTTCTCAAAATCGTGCGCGTATCTGTATTCCTTGCCGTAGCCTATATCTTCCATAAGCTTTGTCGGTGCATTGCGCAAATGCAGTGGTACG
Organism: Bacteroidota bacterium; assembly: GCA_037133915.1. NCBI lineage: Bacteria > Pseudomonadati > Bacteroidota > Bacteroidota bacterium. The sequence goes on along the minus strand of JBAXND010000055.1, from coordinate 10,057 downwards.
GGCAGATCACCGGTCTTTTTCAACAGACCATGCGCATTTTTTATTGCTTTGTATGAAGCGTTGCTTTTGGGCGATGAAGCCAGATAGATGGCCGTTTGCGAAAGAATCAGTTCACATTCGGGATAACCAATCAGGTGAATCGCCTGAAAACAGTTGGTAGCGAGTAAAAGTGCGTTAGGATTGGCATTGCCGATATCTTCGGATGCCAGAATCAGCATGCGCCTTGCAATAAATTTGGGGTCTTCGCCACCTTCAACCATCCGTGCAAGCCAGTAAACAGCGGCGTTGGGATCGCTGCCACGCATTGATTTTATAAAAGCCGAAATAATATCATAATGCTGTTCGCCCTGTTTATCATACAAAGCAAGATTTTGTTGAATGGTCTCCAACACCAGCTCGTTCGTAATCACCAGCGGTTCGCCGGATTTGAGTTGGGCACCCACCACAAGCTCAATTGCATTTAGTAATTTACGTGCATCACCGCCCGAAATGCGCAAAAATGCTTCCGTTTCCGGAATCTGAATCGTAGCGTTCAGTTGTTTCTCCAGTGTAACGCGCGCACTTTCGGTTATCTTAATCAAATCGTCCTTTTCAAGATTCTTTAAAATATAAACCTGGCAGCGCGACAGCAGTGGCGATATCACTTCAAACGAAGGATTCTCAGTGGTAGCGCCTATTAGCGTAATAAGACCTTTTTCAACTGCACCCAAAAGAGAATCCTGCTGAGCCTTGTTGAAACGGTGAATTTCATCGATAAACAATATCGCATTTCCGCCGTCTTTAGCGGCTTTTTCAAACACGTCACGCACATCTTTAACACCGGAATGTGCGGCGCTCAGTGTATAAAACGGTCGCAGCAACTGCTGAGAAATAATATATCCAAGCGTTGTCTTTCCCACCCCGGGCGGACCCCACAGTATCATCGACGGAATATTGCCCGACTCAATGGCTTTGCGCAATATGGCGCCTTTGCCTACCAGATGCTGCTGCCCGATGTATTCATCGAGATTTGCAGGCCTGAGCTGTTCGGCAAGTGGGATGTTGTTCTGCATATGCTGAAATTGAAGCATACGAAGGTAAGAATTTGAAGCGACCACGCAAGGTGAAACATCATTTATGGCACTAAAACCCGAACGGAAGCCGGATTTACTTTAACAATAAGTTCTTTGGTGAGATGCACCTGGTCGCCGTCAATATGGGCAATGAAGTTCTTTAACTGGAAACAATGGATTTCACTGGTGCGGATGATTTCAATCCAGGGTGTAATATCAATAACCTTTGCAAACATAAGTGGCACCAGGAGTGGTGCGAATAAAATATTGGGTTTGCTCACGATGCATACATCCAGCAATCCGTCGTCAATTTTCGCTTTAGGCGCAATAGCGCAATTAAAACCGAACTGGTCGGAATTGGCAAAGCTGACCATAAACGCACGCCGTTTAATCATTTCGCCATTTATATAAAATTTGAAATGGTTTGACTTAAACAGTGTGTATTCTTTAAGGATAATCCATGCGTAGGTCCAGAAACCCCTGACGGTACTTCGCGCGAATTTTTCTGCCACATAAGCATCAAAGCCAATGCCGGCAATACTTACAAATAATTTATCGTTGATATTTGCGGTATCAATAATTTTAACGTTGTGACGATTTATAATACGCAGCGCTTTCTTTATACTCCTTGGAATACGAAGAAAATGCGCCAGCCCGTTGCCCGAACCCACAGGAATGATACCGATTGCCGTTTTTGAGCCCAGCACTCCCCGCGCCACCTCGTTGATTGAACCGTCTCCGCCTGCTGCAACAACAATATCAACACCCTGTTCAGCGGCATCGCGACTCAGGTCAACCGCATGTCCTGCAAATTCGGTATAGCAAATTTCGTGTTCAAACTTAGAATGGTCCAGATACTTCTCTACACGGCGCTCAACAATGCGCTGCCGCCCTATCCCGGAAACGGGGTTGATGATGAAACGTATTTTTCTTTTACCTTCCATCATTATTTTGCTGTGAGTTTATTTGATATCATCCTGTCCGAATAGCTCTGCAGCAAGGCTTTTGTAAAATTGAGCATGTCAACTTCTTCCCGCTTACCCTGCCCAATCAAGTTCTGTTTCAGCTCCGGATCTCTTCTGTAATCATATAATGACAGCGGCTTATCACCATTAAATTCAAGCGCATACGGTCCCCGAATCAATTGATAAATATTATTCAGATAACTGATAGAAAAATGAGGTGAAACACTATCAAACACGCTTTCACCAAAAGAAACAAATGGCTTGTCGTAATGAAGATAATCGAGCACCGAAGGCACAATATCCGTTTGCTGTACAACGGTACTGTCGAACCCGCTGAGTGTGCTGTTATGCATATAAAATATCAGAGGCACTTCATACATTCCGACATTATTTTTGTAATAAGCATGCTCTGCTTGCGAGGTGTGGTCGGCTGTAATTACAAAAAGTGTATTATCAAACCAGGTCATTTTAGACGCTGTCGCAAAAAACCGGCGGAGCGCAAAATCAGTATAACCGATACTTTCGTGAATATCGAGACTTCCTTTCGGAAACCGTCCGGTATATTTCGCCGGAACTTTGAATGGATGATGCGACGAAAGGGTGAACAGTCCTGCACAGAACGGCTGTTTCATTGCGCAGAGGTTCATCGCAAAATACTGCAGGAACGGTTCGTCCCAGATGCCCCAGTTCCCATCGTAATCGGCTTCATTGTTGTACTCGTACCGGCCGTAATATTTATCAAATCCCGCCATGCGGGCGAAAGCGTCAAAACGCATCGTACCATTGGTACCGCCGTGATAGAATGCGCTGCTGTATCCTTTTTCTTTGAGCAGCGCTGGTAAGGCATCCAGCTTGTTTCCTGCATAAATAGAAGATACATAAGAAGTGTTCATTAAACCCGGTACGCTGGCCAAAACTGCCGGTATTCCTTCAATCGATTTTTTGCCGTTGGCAAAGCAGTTTACAAATACCAGACTTCGACCAATCAGAGAATCCAAAAATGGTGTGTAGCCTTTATAAGTTCCATTATCCAAATCTTTGTTCAACGCACCGATATGCTCCTTTGAGAAGCTTTCCAGAATAATAACCACCACATTGGCGGGTTTAAAATCATGTTGGTTTGCACCAAATTTATGCACAGGAGAAAACAGTTTATCGCAGGTTTCTTTCGGAAAATAATCGAGCTTTTTCAGCGTTTTCTGATTCCATGTATTTACGATTGTAAACGGTGTATTAAGCACCAGCGGCACATTGCGGGCATCCGTTGATTCTCCTGCAGAAATAATGGTAATGGGTCTCAGCTGAAATCCGCCCCTACCCATATACACGAAAAAAATCGTGAACGCGATAATAAGAGCCGTATTGTACAGATAAAAACGCCAGTTGACCGGTTCGGTATCGTACTTGTTAACTTTTGTAAGACGGTAAAGCAATACCATGAGCGCAACCAGCCCTATCCAAATCAGCAAAATATACCAGTAATCGGCTAAAAATCTTGGAAGAAGTGTAGTAGTGTCATTGCCAATGGCGATGTACTGAAAAAAATCGAAGGTTGTGCGTTTTAAGGTAAATCTGAAATAAATAAAATCCAGGCAATTGGCTGCAAACATCACCGAATTAGTGATATAGAACAGATATGCGATAACGGTCTGGTAATAACGGTGGGCCGTAAAACGGAATGGAAGGAGTGAAAACAGCAGGAAAAACGCGTTGATGATTACGGCAATTGCCAAATCGAACCGCATTCCGATTACCATCACCTTCAATAACTCCCAGGTACTGATATCGTTGAATGAGCTGAAGTTGAATGCAAAAAAGAGCAGGCGTTGCAGGCTGAGTATAAACATCACGATGCCCAGCCTGAGCAGCATTGAAAAATGAATATTGCGTAATGAGATTATTCGTCTAAGCATCTTTGAAAATGCACATTTGCGTGGGCAAAGATACACATCTTACTCAGAAAATCTTTACAATGACCGTTCTTACAACTTCAGTGGCTTTGTTGCCGGCTTCGTCAGAGACGTTGTATTTTACATAGTAAGTGCCTTCAACGTTGGCATCTACAAGATTTGTCACTACAATTTTATCGGTAATTACCCCGTCAACATTGTCGGTAGCAGTAGCACCGGCATCAGTATATGAAGTACCTTTCTCGACATACACCTGCGAAGAGCCATTCAGACTGATAACAGGCGGCGTGATATCCTTTGGAGTATCATTTTTCTTGCAACCGGCCCAGAATGAAAGACATATAAATAATATTCCGCAAAAAATTGAAAAAGTCCTTTTCATAAAAATGAATCTAATGGTTACGACAATAAATTTACGAAATTTAGTACTCCTGACCTTACAATTACAATTTTCTTGCAAATCGCACAACTCCCGAATTCCCGTTACCGCTTGTTGTTTCATTGAACAAGATATGGATAATCATTGAATCGCCTATAATAGCCTCTGTTCCCTTTCCGTTAAACGAGCGCGTAACCGGCGGCGTTCCGAAAACCACATCCTGCTGCGGAACTATTAATGAATCTGCATGCACATCGGCATATACAACCGCCTGACTGTAAGCCGCAAATCCCGGAAGCCAAACACGCTTATTCAAAGTTGTAGAAGCCACCAAAGACGTTTGATAATAGACCGTATCGGCCGTTAAATAAGCGGTTGCAGCATAATTCCCAACAAGAAAAGCAGCACTGTTCAGTACATTTACTATGCGTTCAGCATTACCCGTATTGCCCGCAGCATCGGTGGCAGAATATTTAATAACATAGGCACCTGCCAAATCAGGATTTACAGTACCGCTGACGTTCACGTTGAGACGTCCATCCTCGTTGTCCTGTGCCGTTGCCCCGGGATCGGTGAAACTGCCATTCAGGACCACAGACATTGTAGACTCGCCTTCCAGACTCACCACAGGGGCTGTACTGTCAGATTTACGGCAGGAAAACGCAATTACAGAAAGCACAAGAACAATAACGCTTATTACACGTGAAAACTTCATATCAAGCATTATAATATTTCGTGTAAAGATAAAAATAAAAATCACTATTTCGTTTCTGATAATTTTATATTTCGTATTTTTGCGAAATATAAAAACATAATACGATTCATCATGGAAATAAAAGTGCTGGGAACCGGATGTTTTAATTGTAAAACACTTGAAAAAACAGTGATTAACGCTGTTGCAGAAATGGGTGTTGATGCCGACGTAGAAAAAATCGAAGACATTCAAAGAATTATGTCGTACGGTATACTGCGCTCACCGGGCCTGGTTATCAACGGAAAAATTGTGATGAGCGGCCGTGTTCCGACAATGAACGAGATTAAAGAACTGATTGAAAAATACAAATAGATGCCTGCTAAACCAAAATTCACAGAGCAACACCAGCGTATTGCGCAAATTGGCAAAGCCATAAGCCATCCTGCCCGGGTGTATATTCTTGAACGGCTCAATAAATTGAACGGATGCTGCACCAGTGGTGAGATGATAGGTGATATTCCTATTGCTCGCTCCACGCTGTCGCAACATCTGAAAGAGCTGAAGTACGCGGGGTTGATACAGGGCGATATAGACCCGCCCAAAATAAATTATTGTATCAACCGAACAAACTGGGAAATAGCGAAGGTTCTTATTTCAGGATTTATTCTTGATGACGCATGCTGTTCAAGTCCGGAGGGTAAACAAAATAAATGTTCAACGAATAAATTTACAGAAGGATGAACAGTTCACAGATAAAAAGTATAAAAACACTTCTGGCAATAACCGCAATGTTGCTCTTTGGCGCATGCACCAATTCCGCTACCGATTCAGACAAGCCATTGAACGGAGATTCCGTAAATCAGAAACAAAAGGACTCACTTACAGCCATTACAACAACAAAAGACACGCAGAATGCTGAGAACAAAAAACAGGATGCAACCATTACAAAAGCCGGACTGCCGGTTGTTACCATTTATAATTTTCATGTAACCAATCGTTGTGCCGCATGCATAGCTATTGAAGAAGCAACAACAAAGACACTGAATACCTATTTTGCGAAAGAATTCAGTCAGGGACGAATTAAACGCTATATATTAAATGTAGACGATGATGCCAATAACGAAGTTTCGGAAAAATATGAAATATTCGGTTCAGGAATTGTTGTAGCCCGCGTATTTAAAGGTAAAGAGCTGACAACCGACCTTACCGGCGACGGGTTTAAATATGCGAAAAACAAGGAAGAAAAATTCATTGAAATCCTGAAAAATAAAATCACTGAATACCTTAAATAAGTTTCGTTAGATTGAATAAAACAATTTGATAATTTGAAAATGAAAAAAGTAACATTGATAATCATCGCGCTTATATTGACATTTCCGGCATTCAGCCAGCAAAACGGAGATACCATTATTTCAAATAATCCGGCAAACCTGAAACTGAAGGTTTATTATTTTCATATTACAAACCGTTGCCATACCTGCATTTCCATTGAGACCAATATTAGAAAAACCATCAACGAAAATTTCCTGAATCAGCTGGAAACGGGCATAATTGACCTTTACATTATGAATTGTGAATTGCCCGAAAATCAAACTCTGGTAAAAAAATACGATGCCTATGGTGCTACGCTTGCGTTGACTTCATACACCAATGGCAAAGAGCAAAAAACCGAAGACCTTACCAACTGGGCATTTCAGAAGATTCACAGCTCTGATGTGTTTGTTACTGAGTTGAAATTAAAAATTGAAGATTACTTAAAATAATTGTATGGAAGTCCTGCAAAACTGGCTGGATGCCACAAACGTTCCATTTCTGACAGCATTCATACTTGGAATAATGACCGCCATCAGTCCCTGCCCTCTGGCGACCAACATCACTGCCATTGGGTTTATCAGCAAGGATATTGAGAATAAAAAGAAAATATTTATTAACGGATTATGGTACACGCTGGGCCGCGCTATCAGTTACACAGGCATTGGAGTGATTTTATATTTCGGCGCCAGCAAATTTCAGGTAGCAAAGTTCTTTCAATCGCATGGCGAAAAGTTTTTGGGCCCACTGCTCATCATTGTTGGTATTCTCATGTTCGACTTCATCAAAATCAAATTTCAGGGCTTCCATAAAATCAGTGACCGCATGCAGAACAGCGGTAAAAAAAGCAATTGGTGGAGCGCCATGCTATTGGGAATTGTATTTGCATTGGCATTCTGTCCTTACAGCGGAGTGCTGTATTTCGGAATGCTCATTCCCATTACCATCAGCAGCCCGTCGGGATTGGGACTGCCCTTTGTTTTTGCGATTGCAACAGGGCTTCCGGTAATCATTGTTGCTTATTTACTGGCATTCAGTCTTTCGAGTGTGGGCAGTTTTTACAATAAGGTTAAGCTATTTGAAAAATGGTTCAGGGGTATTGTTGCTGTTGCGTTTATTCTGGTTGGAATTTATTACGTGTACATTTTTTATGTAAAATTTTGAAGATTATAAATCATGAAAATACTTATCATTTGCACCGGAAACACATGCCGCAGCCAGATGGCAGAAGGTTTTCTAAAATCACTGAATCATTCAACAGAGGTTTATTCAGCGGGCACACATGCCGAACACAGAGTCAATCCTTACGCAGTTGAAGTGATGGCTGAGATTGGCATCGACATAAGCAGGCAGACACCAAAATCAGTCGACTTGTTTTTAAACGATTCTTTCGATTACGTAATCACAGTCTGTGACGGAGCCAAGGATGTCTGCCCCAATTTTAGCGGCAATGTGGCACATCATAAACATATCGGTTTCGAAGACCCTGCTGATGCAAAAGGCAGCAGAGAAGAAGTTTTGGCAGTATATCGTAAAGTGCGGAATCAGATTATTAAAGCATTTACTTCGTTCAATGATTCAATCAAATAATGAATAAAGCATTGCATTTCATACCGACCGTCAGCAAAATGTTCAGATACATTTTATGCCTACTGTTCATGGCATTTTTCTCATCAGCAGCATCCGCACAATTGCCTGATACCGCTACTTTGACGAAACAAAAAATATTTATTTCGCTGGATGAAGCCCTGCTGAATCCTTCCGAAGTTTATCGTCTGGATCTAAGCAAACAACATCTGGAGCAAATCCCTGCGGGTGTTTTCATGCTTGCAAACCTTCAGGAAATGAATCTTTCGCACAATAAAATTAAGAGCATTCCTTGTGAAATTAAAAGCCTGAAAAATCTCCGAATCATAGACCTTTCATCAAATAAACTAATCACACTCCCGGCAGAGATTGGAACACTCACATACCTGCAAAAGCTCTATCTGAAACACAATAAAATTTCAACACTGCCGATAGAAATGGCATTGCTTATATCATTATCAGAACTTGACTTGTGGGGAAATCGAATTATTCGCTTCCCGGCTCAAATGGCATCACTCAGAAATACATTAAAGAAAATAGACATGAGGGGCATCACCATTAAAACACCGCAACGCAATGCAATTACAGACCTTTTGCCCGATACCGATATATATTTTACAGGATGTAATTGCAATTAAAATGACAACAACACAAACTGAAATAATAATAAATAGTTGATTTCTGATAACCATATAATGCACTATGCAACAAACTTATATTACCGGTTCCGTTAATACTGTTTTTGGACCGGTTCCGCAGATATCCACAACATGGAGCCGCGCCGACATCCGCGACACAATGAAAGTACGGTGGAACATCGGCCGCATGCATTACACCGTTGAACCAGGCCTGTATGCCGTTGGCAATCCCGATGCAAACGCCGATGTTTTTGTTACCGCAAATTATAAACTCAGCTTCGATCACGTTCGCCGGGCTTTGGACGGCATGAATGCGTGGATGCTTGTTCTTGACACGAAAGGAATCAATGTGTGGTGTGCGGCTGGAAAAGGAACTTTCGGCACAAAAGAGTTGATTTACCGCATCAAGGTTCATGCGCTTTTGAATATCGTTGACCATAAAAAACTCATACTGCCTCAACTGGGCGCTCCGGGCATTTCGGCGCATGAAGTCAAAAACACAACCGGATTCAAAGTGGTTTACGGACCGGTTCGTGCAGAAGATATTAAAGCTTTTGTTGCTAACGGCTACAAAGCAACACCTCAAATGAGAAAAGTAGAATTTCCAATTGCAGAGCGTGCAAAGCTGATACCGGTTGAAATCACTTACGGCAAATATTATATGCTGCTTATTCCTGCACTGTTCTTTCTTTTGGCAGGAATAAATGTTCACGGCTATTCCTTGAACCTCGCCTGGCTCAATGGTGGCAGGGCTTCTATAAACCTTGGTTCGGCCTACATTGCAGGATGCGTAATAACACCCTTGCTGTTGCCGTGGATTCCATTCAAGCGATTTTCTTTAAAGGGACTGACTATAGGATGGATAGTTACCTCGGCCCTTCTGTTGTTGAATTTGCTCGGAGATAATATATTTGAGATAATTTCCTGGTATCTGATAAGCGGCGGAATATCTTCATTCATGGCAATGAATTTTACCGGAACATCAACTTATACTTCGCTTTCAGGTGTACAGAAAGAAATGAAGCTTGCTTTACCCATGCAGATAATTGCTACTGCTGCAGGATTAATCGGATGGATTATAACCAGATTTATATAAGATGAGAACACTCGTATATTTAAAAGATGTTGTGACACTGGAGCTAGACCGGCAGAAATGCAATGCATGCAGAATGTGCATTCAGGTTTGCCCTCATGAAGTATTCGCAATTCATGATAAAAAAGCGTTTATACAACATAAGGACTCTTGCATGGAATGTGGCGCCTGTGCCAGAAACTGTCCGGAAGGCGCCATTACAGTGAAATCAGGTGTAGGCTGTGCCGCCGGTATCATTAACGGATTACTGAGAGGAACAGAGCCCAGTTGCGATTGTTCCGGCACAAAAAGTGACTGCTGTTGAAAAAAAATAATTTTATAATTTGAAAATCAGGTAATTTGAAAAATTAAAAAATAAAAACAAAATAAATCAATTATAAGAAATCACTGTTGTCCGGTAAAAGTTTGAAAGAAGCCGAAGCATAAGC
>JBAXND010000054.1 GCA_037133915.1 Bacteroidota bacterium | reverse complement strand
AATTTGTTGCGGTTTGCAAAATAATATTCTGTATTTTTATCGGACAATAGTGTTTCCTAATACAAGATTATTTTCGGCGCCGTAATTTTTTATTGTCGGCACAGAAATATTCATACCTTCAACAATGTGGCCATCTGCTTCAGCAAACTCAATCATTGAAATATTCCCTACTGGCTTAAGCTCGGCTCCTGTGGCGAAATCATCTGCCGTGCGAAGTCTGAGGTACATGAATGGTTCGTCGGCAATTAGCTCAAGCGGTGATGTATTCACAAAGCTTATGTAGATTTTGCCACCTGAAATATTATACAAAAATTCATCGCTACCTTCATATTTTTCCGGCAACGCCAGTTGAATTTGCTCAACTTTTGCATTGCTTTCGGGAATATTTATAATTATTGAAATGGCAGCAGCGGACATGCTTCGATTAACACTTATAGGAACTTCAATAAGCTGACTCGCACCTGCAGCAATTTCACCCTTGTAATCAGGAATCATAATACTTTTGGCAGTTCCCGCCGGCCTTGACCCGTTCACATCCCCGGTGCAGATTGCATTAATATCAAGGTTCACATCTGCATCTGTAACTTTTACAAAGAATAAATTGCTGCGGTTAAGCACTCCAAAAGCCTGATCAAAGGTGTTTATTAAAGTATCCTCTGTGCTGCCTTTAACAGTGAACATCCAGTCTCCAATATTACTGAATGAACTTATCACATGTGCATAACGCTTTCGACAATTCAATGCATCAATAGCATTGATAACATTCAAATTGCGGGTATGACCTGCTATCAGATAAGTCCTGGTTAGTGAAGGATTGTGCAAACCATGATTCTCAATATACAACGCATCGGTAGAATTTATGCCATCGAAAGCACGCGTGGTCGTTAATGCAAGATCATAATTTCCGGGCTGAACGCCACTGAATGTAAATGTTCCGTCTGGCTGTAACATTACTGCATCTATGACCGTGTTGCTTCCATGGGGGTAAAGGAGTACCTGTGTTACTTTTGTGGGTTCATACATAGAATATGGGTTCGGATTCGGTCCGGAATAATGGGGGTAGCTGATGCTTCCGACAATCTTCAGCGTGCTTACGGTTACTGTTACTGCATCGGTAGCTGTGCAACTGCCGATGGTCACAGTGAGTGTATACGTTGTTGTTGTCAACGGATCTGCCGTTGGATTGGCAATTGAAGCGATACTGAGTCCGTTTATTGGTGCCCACGAATAACTTGTTCCAAGTGATGAACCACCGATTACAACCCCTGCACCCCCGTAAAACGTGATATCGCTGCCGGCCTGTGCTACGGGAATATTGACATTTAACTGGGCTGTTGCTGTCGTCTGTCCGCAGGTATTTATAGCACTAAGCGAATACAATCCACTCTGTGCCGCGCTGCTGATTGTAATGGACGGACTCTGAGCCGTTGTTGAAAATCCGTTCGGTCCTGCCCATAAGAACGAAGCGGCATCTGTGGCTGTCGCCGAAAAGCTAACCAACTCTCCAAGACACGCGTCAGTTGGAGTTGCAGAAGCAATCACAGAAACAGGTGCGCTTGTGTGAACAATTACAGGAGTTGTAAAACTCTGAGTACTTCCGCAGCCATTAAACGCTGTACGCGTAAATATTCCGGCATTCGCAGTGCTTACAGTGCTCAGTACCGGATTCTGTGCCGTCGATGAATAACCGCCCGGGCCACTCCATAAAAAGCTTGTCGCATCAATCGTACTGCCGGTTAACATAAGGCTGGAGTTCTGGCATACTGATGTTGGCATTGCACTCACCATACTTATCATTGGGGCAGTTGCATGAACCGCAATATAGGCCGTAACAGCCTGGGCGGTGCCGCAAGTATTCGTTGTTGTTAGCGTATATACACCGGCATGACCAGGACTTACATTGTAAATTACCGGATTTTGCGTCGTTGAAATATAACCTGACGGACCATTCCAGAGCCAGCTGTTGGCGCCTGTTGCAGCACCCGAAAGTGTTACATTCTGGGTGCTGCAGAGTGCATAAGACGATGCCGCTGCCGAAACTGAAGTAGGCGATGTATTCACAATCATTGATATTGGGCTTGATGCAGTTGTCGCTGGGCTTGCGCATTGGTAATTTGATGTCATTACACAACTCACAATATCACCGTTATTCAGTGTTGCGCTTGAAAAAACAGAACTGTTCCCGGATGCTGCACTATTTACAAACCACTGGTAGGCTGGGTTGCTGCCTCCATTTACCGAAGTTGCCGTAAAGTTCACCGTTGTTGCTGAACATACTGCGCCGGCGGGTGCTGCGCTCACCGAAACAGACGGAGTAAGCACAGGCAGCACTGTAATGCTTACGCTGTTAGATGTAGCCGTGGCAGTACTTACACAACTAAGGTTTGATGTCATGACGCATGTTACAACATCGTTATTTACCAGTGATGAACTGCTGAAGCTGGCTCCGGTGCCGGCGTTTGCACCGTTCACTTTCCATTGGTACGAAGGTGCAGTACCTCCGTTGGCCGGAGCAGCACTGAAATTGACCGTATTCCCCGGGCAAATAGTGGCCGATGGCGATGCTGTAATAGTAACTGCCGGCACCAAACCTGACGAAACCACCATGCTTATTGCGTTTGATGTGGCCGTTACCGGGCTCACGCAACCTGCGTTTGACGTAACAATACACTGGATAAAATCGCCGTTGATTAGTGCCGCATCGCTGTAGTTAGGGCTGTTGCCGCCCACAGTGCCGTTATTCTTTTTCCACAGGTAGTTGGGCGTGCTTCCGCCAAGTACTGGTGTTGCAGTGAAAAGTACCGTGGTGCCGGGGCACACAGAACTGCCCGGTGATGCCACAATGCTTGCTGTGGTTTTTGCAGATGAAATGAGCCAGCCTGTATTGCCGCCTGCATCTATCGCGTTCGTTGCAATAAAATCAGTCGCGCCTGTTGCCAGATTATCTTTACATGTAACCCATTGCAGGCTTAGCGGGGTATTATCTTTATTGAAAAAGGCAGGCTGCCCTGCAGTTCCTGATACAATAGATGCATTATTGCCACACGAACCGCCTGAAATTATCTGACCGTTACCGGTAAAATCCTGTATTTTGCCACTCTGGAACGTATAAGTTTTGTTAGCACTAAGGCTCATGTTGCCATAAAAGGCATTGGGCCCGTTTATGGTGCCGTTGCCCGCGAAAGAAACATTGTTAAATGCGTTTGAAGAATTGCCATTATTGAGAATACCGGATGTTGCTCCGCTGAAACTAATGGTTGATGCGCCGGCATTCAGCGATAAACCACCCTGATAATAAAATGTATTATTTCCTGACCCGGAAATGGTAAGCATAGAATTGCCCAGATTCAATATACGACTTTGGTCAGTACTGTCAGAAAACCGGCCACAATCAATCGCTACATCATTTGTGATTAATGTACCCGAAGTATGCAGAATCGTTTTCGTGCTCGCATTAAATGCATCTTGCAATGTCCAGCTTCCTGAGCCGGAAAATGTTGCGTTACCTTTTATCTGATTGCCTGCAGTTATGATAGTATTCCCTGTGATTGCGGAATTAAATGTAATTGACCCGGTATAATTATTTGTTATACCAGCAACGAGCTTCAATGAGCCGCTGATATCTAGTGCTGCACTACCTGCCAGCGTTGGTGCATTTGTTACACCACTCCAGTCCATATTGCGACAGGCGGCCGCGGCATTTACAGTGGTGGTTTGCCCGCCGCCATTGAAACTGTTGAGATCAAAGTGAACATTTATTGCGGAATTTGGGAGAAGACCAACAGTATTGGGCGGACCACCCGAACAAGGTGACCAATGGAGCGGATCTGTCCAGTTGCCTGTGCCGCTGAGAGGACTTCCATAAGGCACCCAGTACAACCCGGAAACCGGGTGAAGCGTCCATCCGGTAATATTACTCCCGACAATGCAACTGTCTGCCGTAAATGAAACACCGCTTGCGTTTACATCTCTTAGATAATTATAATGTGTAAGTACTCCGGCACCTGCCGATTTGCTGATAGTGGCCGGACTGCCTGCTACCGATGAAACAATGGAAATCATTTCGCAACCTGCAATAGCATTAAGCTGACCGCTTGCACCCAATGTTTGAGTTTTACCGCTCTGAAGCACGTAGGCTTTTCCCGGTGCAAAACTAAGAACACCATTGAACGTATTTGCGCCGTTGATTTCTCCGTTGCCTGCAAAGCTCACATTATTAAAGGTTGCACTGCCCGTTGCCGGCTGGTTATCGAGCATACCGGTGGCAGCAGGGTTGGTGAACAGCACGTCATTGAACGCTAATCCGTTCCCATTATGGCTAATGGCAGGGCTGCCCGCCCCTGTAAAGATGACAGTGGAAGTGCCCGCATTAAAGGTCATCCCTGTGGAAATAATGCTGAAAGCGGAGCCGGTGATGGTAAGATTAGAATTGCCTAATGTTAAAGATCGCGTACCTGTGCCATTTGTAATATAGCCACTGCAAATAATATCACGGTTATTCGTATTCAGACTTCCATAATTGTGGAAGATCAAAGATGTACTGATGTTAAGGTCGTCGAGCAAAGTCCATCCGCCAACTACAGTGTCCAATGCCAAGATGCCTAATATCTCTTGCCCTGCCGTTGTAATAGTATTCCCTGTCGTAGCGCTGCAAAACCTGAGCCGGCCGGTGTAAGAGTTCGTCATGGCGCCTATGAATGTCAAGGAACCATAGATGTTCAAAGTTTCAAAGCCTTCCAGGTTTGGTTGCATTGCAGCTCCTGTCCAGTCCATGTTCTTGCAGCAGGCCGGACTATTTATATTTACTGATTCGTTTAGATGCAAAAAACTATGAGCATCAAAATGTACGTTATTGTTACTGTTAGGAACAGAACCGCCACCCACGCCTCCGCTGGAGCACGCCCAATGGCTCACTTCATTCCAGTTACCACTGCCGTTTACCCAATATCTGTCTGTACTGCCTATAACGGATAATGTAACTGTATTAGTTGCAAGAGCTGTTGTCCCCGATGGACAATGCTTAACAGTTACCATGCATCGAACTTGGTCACCGTTTTGTGGATTCAACAAAAAATAGGTAGGTGCAGTTGCCCCTCCGATATTCGTACCATTTTTTTGCCATTGATAAGCTGTTGGAATACTTCCGCTTACCGTAACATTGAAAAATGCGGAGGTTCCGGCACAAACCTGTGGTAAACTGTTGATACTTGCTGTTGGATTAGACCAAATTACTGATAGTTTTGCCGGTTCCGAGTTTTCGGTCTGGCAACTGTTGGTAACCCGGCAACGGTAGTAATAATTGTCCATTCCGGCTGTTGCCCCGGTGATATTCATGGTTGCAGTATTCATGCCTGAGTAAACGCCTCCGTCATTCTGGTTGCTCCAGCTTACATTATTATCTGTACTTACCTGCCACTGGTAACTTACAGGATTTGCAGCAACCACTGAAAACATTGTATTGGTGCCGGGGCAGATTAAGCGTCCTGTGCGGGGTGTTGCATACGGAGGAATTATTGCTGTAACATAGCTCACACTTCCAAGTGTGAAGCCAGCGCAATTCCAAGGGTGGCAGGAGCACAACTCCGGGTGACCCCAGCAACGATGCATACAGCAGGGATCCCATGCGTACCCGCTTGGACAAGCTGCGGCTTCCGGAACAACATCGTATCTGTTGCAAATCCATCCTATATCGTAACATGCTGTGGCAACATTCACCACCCCTGCTGTTGTTTTCTCGTATAAGCAGCATTGGGCTGTTAATGTGTCTTTTTGTATTGGTATTTGTGCTGAAGGTATTGTCTCAACAGTCGGACAGTTCACCTTCATTTCGTTATAATGTTCAGGCTCGCTATGGCTTTTACCCGTATTTTCTATTGAATGGTCATTATGCTTGTCGTTGCCGGCAGATTCGCTAGTCATATTTTCAGGGCCTGTAGTTTCAGTAAAATATGTTTTTTCATCGGGTGTGATAAACCGTATCCGGTATTTAAAGCTGCGAACAAGCGAGGGCGAATACTCATTTTTATCATTGTACATGAACCGCCCGTGCCCGGGCTCCGTTGAATAAATTATTTTATTGAAATATCCGAAATTTTCAGGATAATACAATGCCGCAATATCAGGCAGTTCCATTACAGTGGCAGAGGCAAGCAGGTCATACGTAATACCGTCAACAGTGCGGTCCAGCTCAATTATTTCCACGTCCAAACCTTCTGGTATTTCCCAGAGTACCTTCACGGCATTGCCCTCAAAAGGGGAAACAACAACATAGGTGTCAAGAGCTTTATCGGTACGGAATGGCTGCTTTTTGCCATTTTGCGCACCTGCCTGCTGTGGTATAATCAGGATTACCAACAGTAACAATTGAATCGGGAGTATTCTCTTTATTAATGAATATCCCCTTACCGGATTATTCCCCTTTTCGTCTGTTTTCATATTTTTTATTTTAATAAAAACATTCTTCTTTATTAATTTTTAATTGTCCTTATTTTCTCATCAGTTGAGCTTTGTCGCTGGGCCTCGGTTGCTGAGCCTGTCGAAGCGCCCGAAGCCTCAGTTATGTACCCTTCAATCCGCCAGTGGGCGGACTCAGGGTACGGTTCTTTCATTATTAACTTTTAACTATTAATTCTTAATTTTTAACTATTCCCGATTACCTATTCACTATTACCTTCTTATAAAGCCTCTCAATTTTACCTTCCGAAGAAAAGCACAAACGGTAATTATAGATTCCGGAAGCCAATGTGCCACGACTGAACTGCAGCGTATGATATCCTTGCGACTGGTCTTCGTCAGTTAATAACATCACCTGTTCGCCTAACATATTGAAAAAGGCAAGAGTCACATGTCCTTCGGTTGGAAGGTAATACGTAATCTGAGCATTGTTGCTAACCGGGTTTGGCACGCATTCGCCCAGTATGAGTTCATGTTCTTTTTCTTTGTATATTACCAACGGCAGTTCAAGTGACGGATTCTGAACCAGGTTTCCTTTAGCATCTGCAATTTCGAAAACACCCAATTCATTGATTAATCTGAGTTCGTCGCCGGCAGCGAATGTTTGTGGTACACGAAAGCTCACAGTAATAAACGGCTCGCCGGCTTTTATCTGAAGTGCTTCTGTGCTCACCCAGCTCAGTAGAATTTTTCCACCTTTGATATTATATATCAGTTCATCTGGATTAAGGCTTAGGCGCCTGCCGTTCATCATCACCTCTTCGATTTGCAGGTTTGACGGATAGTCTATAATGAGCGATATCGCGCCTGCATCTGCATCTATATTCAGGCTCAGAGGCACCTCAATCAGCTGTCCGGCCGTAGCTGCAATTTCGCTTTTGTAGGTCGGTACTGGATAGTTTTTTAGTATGATGTCCGATCGTGAGCCATCCGCATCACCCACACACAATGCTCCAATATTTAGGGTGTGGTCAGCATCAGTCATCTTCACTTTAAAGGTATTGTTGCGGTTCATTATACCCTGGTTCACATCATAGGTGTTCAGCAGGGTATCGTAGATCGGTTCATTGGCTGCAAATAGCCAGTCACCCATAGTAAACGAGCTCAGCGTTTGGACAAAACGTTTGCGGCAATTCAGCGCATCTGTTGCACTCAACGTGCTTGTATTTTGAGTATGTGCTGCTAATAAATAGATTCCCGCAAGGTCTGTGAGGTGAATATTGTGTTTCTGAATTGCCAGAGCATCGGGCGAGCCTACACCCTCAAAGATGCGTTCACTTTTTACAGTCACATTATAATTTCCGGGAAGCACATTATTGAGTGTGTAACTGCCATCATTCTGCAGTACGGCAGAATCAAGTTTCGTAGTTTCACCATCAGCATACAGATACACTTTATTTTCCACGCCGTTGCTGTAGAGCGAATACGGCGACAGGCTCAGACCTGCCATATACTGGTAATTGATGGTGCCGCTTATCTTCAGATTTTTCAACGTAACAATAACTTCATCCGTGGCTGTGCATCCGCCGGTGGTTGCGGTGAGTGTGTAGGTTGTTGTTGCCGAAGGTGAAGCGAATGGTTGTAGAACCGAAGGATTGCTGAGCCCTGATGCCGGAGCCCATGTAAATGAACTGCCTGACGAAGCGCCACCAATTTGTATACCGCTGCCGCCGCAATAATTTACATCGGGACCTGCAAGCGCGATAGGCGCATTCACCCATACTCTGGCCGTATCTGTGCCGCTGCCACAGGCATTGATGGCAGCTAATGTGTAAATTCCCTCATCGGCAGTTGTAATACCTACAATTGCCGGAGGGTTTTGCAATGTTGAAGAAAACGAATGCGGTCCACTCCAGCTCCAGCTTGTAGCATTGGTTGCCGTACTTGCAAGATTGAGGGTGCTGCCTGCACAAACGTGCGTAGGGCTGGCGCTTGCTATTACGGTAGTTGGCGAACTTCCCCAAACCGTAACTGGAGCAGTAGGAGCAGAAGTTGTGCCACAACCGTTGATAGCGGTAACTGTATACATTCCTGCTCCCGATGTCAATATGCCTGATAATACTGGGCTTTGGGCGGTAGCGGTATATCCACCCGGGCCATTCCAGCTCCATGCTGTTGCGTCTGTAGCTGTGCCGGTAAGTGTAAGATTACTTCCGGCGCAAACCTGCAAAGGTGATGCTGTAGCCGAAGCGGCTGTGGGCGCAACGGTTTTTACAATAACGGTGTATGAATTTGAAGTGGCCGTAGTATAGGTAACACAGGCTGCATTGGACGTAACTACGCAGGTTATTACTTCGCCGTTTACCGGAGGTGTATAAACCCATGTTGCAGCATTGGCGCCGCTTACAATCACACCATTCTTTTTCCACTTATAGGAAGGAGCTGTACCACCGTTTACAATGGTTGCCGTGAAAAGGGTTGATGTTCCACTGCAGATTGAACCTGCTGCGGGACCTGCAATAGTTACGGTGGGTGATGTCGGCGTGGCTACCCACGAAGTGACGTTAGAAACGATTGCTGAATTATTCGCTGTAAAGTCGGTCGCTCCTGATGCTGTATTGTCTTTTAAACTGACCCAATTTACCGTAAGAGGTGCGAAATCTTTATTAAATATTGCTGCATTTCCTGCTGTCATGGCTGTTATAGCTGCCGGATTGCCACAACTCCCTGTTGATACCAATGTGCCTGTAGCACTGAAATCCTGAATCTTTCCACTTTGGAACGCAGCCGTTTTTCCTCCTGCAACAGTTAGCGCGCCCGTAAAGAGGTTGCTGCCTTTTATAAAGGCATTTCCTGAAAATGTCACATTATTGAATTTCTGGACTACTGCTGAGTTATTATTTAATGTATCCTTGGCTGCGGCAACGGGGAATTCAATATTGTTAAACGTTGCTTGCGAACTTCCACTTACATAGAAACCGGCAGTGGTACTTCCTTTTAGGCTAATTGTGGAGGTTCCCGCATTCAGACTGAGATTTGTTGTAGTTACATTAAATCCTTGTCCACCGTTATAATTTATCTCTACTATTGAGTTCCCTAAATTTATAGAACGGGTATTCGCAGCTGTAGAAATAAAATGACTGCAGCGGATTTTATTCCCGTTTGTCGTAAGGCTGCCGAAGTTATGTGTTATATCATACCAGGTGGTGCCATTGTATAGTACTAAGCTGTCCAACAATGTCCAGCCACCGCCGGCTCCTGTGCCAAATACAACCGGCCCTTTCAGTGCTTTAGTTCCGGTTGTGATAGTTTTGCCTGTTGCTGTACTGCTGAATGTGATGGTGCCGCTGTAATTATTCGTCAAGCTGCTTATCAGTGTCAGCGATCCATTGATATTTAGAGCTGCGCTGCCTGTGAGTGTTGGAGTAACTGCCCCTGTCCAGATCATATTGTTGCAATTCGCAGTTGCATCAACAGTAACAACCGCAGAATTACCGCTTGCCCCGTCAAAATTGGCCGAGGCATTATTTATAGTGTTGGGTATAATACTTTTCGTATTGGCACTACCTCCTGAGCAGGCCGACCACTGCGCCGCGTTGCTCCAGTTGCCGGTTCCGCTTATCCAGTATAGGTCAGATGAATTCCAATTCCAACCGCTGCAGTTGCCCAATGAAAATGAATTATCGGTATTGAAGGTGGCGCCACCTGTTGCTGTGATATCCTGCAAATAGCAGTATTGTATCCCTGTTGTGCCGCTGCTTTTGCTGATTGTTGCCGCCGTACCGGATGTCGACGCATTAATTGTTATCATGTTTGGGCAAATGCCGGGTGCAGTTATACTTGCCGAAGTACCCAGCGTTTGTGTGCGCAGTGACTGCAAGGTATATGTCTTGCCCGGAGCGAAGAACAGTGTGCCATTGATTATATTATTGCCATTAATGATTCCGTTACCGGCAAAGGTTATATTATTAAAAGTGCAGGCATTTGTGGCGTGGCTATTCTGAATATATCCGGTTGAAGAGGGGTTTGAAAAAGCAATATTTCCAAAGGTGAGAGCATTGCTGATACTGATATAGGGTGTGCCCGAACCAGTGAATTTTATGGTTGAACCCAATGCTGACATGGTCAGACCGCTGCTATTAATTGACAGGGTTGATACTCCGGAACCGGTCAACTCCAGTATGCTGCCGCCGATATCGAGGGTGCGTGCTGCAGTGGTATTCTCATTCAGCGTTGTGCATAACAATTTATTTCCGTTAAGTATAATGTTCCCATACGCATGCGTAATATCAGAAGTGCTTATAAGACTGTCCAGCAGTGTCCATGAACCGCCCGCAGCAGTGCCGAAAATAATAGGACTTTTTATTTGTATGATTCCGCAAGTAATCGTATTCCCGGCCGTAATAGCCGAGAACGTCATGGTACCCGTATAGTTATTTGCCATACTCGGTGTAAGCGTAAGTGAGCCTTTGATATTGAGCGATGAACTACCTGTTAGTGTTGGGGTATTCACTACGCCAGTCCAGTTCATGCTGGCGCAATAAGCGGCAGCATTCACGTTTACACTTTGTCCGTTCGTATTAAAACTGTTTGCCGTAAAATAGACATCCATCACATTACTCGAATTGGGGTAATCGTTTCCGGGATTGCTGTATGAAGTCGGGCACATTGACCAGTGCAGAGGGTCGTTCCAGTTGCCGCCATTGCCTACCCAGTAGAATGCTGAACTGCCTGTCCACCCGCTCGAAGTGCCGGTAATAAGGCTGTTGTTGGCATAGAAAGGTACAGTCGATGCTTTAATGTCTGAAATATTTGCATAGGCGACTGTTACCGCAGTCCCTGATGTTTTTGAAATCAGTGTGGTTGTGCTGCCGGCCGTTGATGAGCTTATTGAAATTATGTCCTCACATGTGCCATTCGCGATAAGGTTGCCTGATGCACCAATGGTCTGTGTTTTTCCTGTTTGAAGGGTATAGGTTTTTCCTGAAGCAAATGTGAGGCTCCCGTTATAGGTATTATTCCCATTTATAATTCCGTTGCAGGCAAAACTCAGGTTATTGAAAGTTCCCTGACTTGTAGCATGGGTGTTGTTAATAGTGCCTGTAGATGAGGGATTCGTCCAGTTTACGTTATTGAATGTAATAGCTCCATTGTATTGAAGCGTTGAACTGCCGCTGTTGGTGAAGCGTATCTCCGAACTGCCGGGTGTACATGTTAAACCGGTAGTGTTGATGTTCATTGATGTACCGCTGCCTGTTATTGTCAGCCGGGAACCTGCGGTTATAAGACTTCGAGTAGTTGTGTAATTTTCATTCAAACTCTTACATTTCACATTAAATCCGCCTGTGTTTATTGTGCCATATTGATGGTTTATTGCAAAGCTGCCTACGTTCAGGCTGTCGAGCAGGGTCCAACCACCACCGTTGCCTGAAAAAGTGATATCTCCTTTAATAGCTTTTTTGAATGTTTTAATAGTTTTGCCTGTTGTGGTTGCGGCAAACACTATGGGTCCGGTATTATTATAGTACATATTATCACATAATGTAAAGGAGCCATTGACCGTCAAAGTGTATGTGCCCGAATTGGTAAATGTTGGCCAGTTGGCAGCCGCACTCCAGTCCATACTATTAACGTTGGCAGCGGCATCAATTACTACGCTTTTACCGGGGACAGGAAAGCTGTTCGCATCAAAGACAACGTTTATGCCTGAACATGAGAAGTCGTTTAAAACTGCTCCGCTTTCATCTGCCCAGTTCTGCGGAACGCTCCAGTAGCTGCTGTTATAGCCTCTCCAGATAATGATTCGGTCGCTGTATTGTAACCAGGTAAAGCCGGTGCTATTGATATTTGTTCCGCCATATACTTTGAATGTTGCTCCTCCAGTTGCTGTTACATTACTGATTGTGGTTTTAGGGAATACAACAATGCCGCTGGCTTTCTGAATAGTGCCATTGACAATCTTGTTTTTTCCACTACCCGCGCAGTCCTGATAGAGCTGTTGCAGATATGCGGTGCTGCCAAGTGTAATTATACCTGATATATTCAGACTGTCATAGCTTAATGAGCCATTAATGGTGATTCCACCTGTTACGCTCATGGAAATGAAATTCTCAATACTGTAAAAATTCAGATTTGAGCTGCCACTTTTGGCGAATTCCCCCCCATTGGTTGTTCGCCGTATGGTAGATGTTCCGGCATTAAGCGTAAGACCATCGCTACCAAATTGTGCATTGGCCGCAACACTTATTATTGAACTTCCTAAGTTGAGGGTACGAGAATTAGAATTATTTCCTGCAAAATTGTTGCAGCTAAGGGAAAAGCCATTGGTATTAAGGGTTCCGAAAGTATACGTAATATTTCCACTGGTAGAGAAATCTTCCAGAAGAGTCCAATTGCCTGCGGCATTATCGCCGATAATTATATTGGCGTTAATAGTAATGCCGCCGCAGCTTATGGTGTTGGCAGCAGTGCCTACAAGTCGGATTGGCACATTAGAAGCGAAATTTACAGATGATTTTATGCTTAGGTTTCCGGAAACATAAATGTCTCCGGAAAATAGTGAAGCTTTATCTATTGCCGGGTAGTCTGTGCCCAGATTTATCCAGGTCAGGTCTTTGCATGTGGCTGAATAAAATGCCGGTATTGTAACCGTAAAGCCCGTGCCGCTAAAACTATTCTCATTAAAGACTACATTGTCTGCGCTTGTTGGTAAGCTGGCACCTCCGCTGCCACCGCTAGTGGCGCTCCAGTGTGCTGTCTGATTCCATGTGCCGCCATCACCCACCCAGTAGCGATCGGCAGCACTCGCTTGCCGGTATGCACATGATAAGAAAATAACTACACCCATTGCCAGATGCATTACGCATCGCTTTATTTGCAACAGATTTTGCGATTTATTTATTGTTTCTGAAATTCCTTTGTTTCTTGAAAGAGAAGATTTTTTTTGCATACGGCTTTAGTATTTAATTCATTCGATGTTATCATTAAGTGTTCCAAAAAATGTATCAATCACTATATTAGATGATTAATAAATGTTTTAAATTTCATCCTGCCTCAAAATAAAGATTAATTAAGCATAAATCGCTTTAGTATTTACTCGTATATGTCATAATTGCAACTTGTTACAAGGCTTTTCCAATAATGGAAACGCGTTTCCTAAAATGAGAATGGTTTTGTGGTCTTTTTGGGGCTGCACACTGCCCTTGATCACGGACTCTGCAACTTTTGTATATGATTTGATTTTTGTTTCAAATATAGTTTATTTTCACCAAAAATACAATACTTTTTTTAATAACATGTATCATACCAATAAATTTTAATTGCTGATAGTTAGACTATTAGGATATTTATAAAATAACAATTTCTCTACGAATGAAACATACCTTATCCTCAACACGGTATTTTCAGGTCTATACATACACTTTTTCAACATGGTCTTCTTCATCCAATTTGAAACTGAGATGTATGATAAATAGGCTGATGGCGAGAGTGTATTTATATTTGTTGATATTTTTTCTGGAGAGCGGAGTTCCCGGCTTTAAGTTTATTTATCTGTCAGTAATACTTGTAGTTAAGTGGTTTCTTGAAATAGACTTCGTGTATTCTGTCTTGAAGTTCTTCTGCCTTAGCAACCCAAATTTGCCGGTCTGTCAGGCACTGTAATATCTTATATTCACGCTATTTCCGTATATTTGTAAATAGAATTCTAATCGCACCTAAATGAAAAAACTTCTTCTATTGATATTGTTGTTATGTGTTGGTGCATCAGTTCAAGTTTCGGCCCAGAATTATATTGATGTTATCAGATTCAAGAACGACAGTATTCAAAAAGGATATATTATTGAACTAATACCGGCGCAAACCGTGAAGCTGCAAACGCGCGACGGTCAGATGCTGGAGTTCAGCATGGATTCGGTAAAAGACATTACCAAAGAGATTGACCTTACAAAAAAGAGCGGTAAGAAATTTGACATGACGAAAGTCAAAACCAAAGGCTACCGCATGTACCTCGAGCTTTTCTCCGGCATCCCGTATGGGAAGGTAAAGCCTACAGATACCCATTATCCGGCGTTTCAAAACAATGCTGTACGATATGGTCTTTCTATGATTAACGGTTATCAGAGCAATGCTCATTTATATACCGGTTTTGGTGTGGGTGCGGGCTATTTTTATGATCTCAGTGACGAAGGCCTTGAAGTACCTGCGTTCACTGATGTAAGAATTAATTTCACAAGCGGGCAGTTCAGCCCGGTACTGGTATGGGATGTGGGATATGTATTTGTGCTTAAATCAAAAACAAATCTGAGTGAACGAAGCGGTTTCTTTACCAATCCCGGTATTGGATTCCGCGGCTATATTACACGTTCGTTATCCGGGAATTTTTATATCGGCTACCTTTTGCAGGAAAGCCGCGATTATCTTGAACTTCCGGGTACAACCTATTCAAGTTATCAGAACACTATCAGGCACTACCTCTGCATGAAAATGGGGATATCATTCTAAAGTTAGCGTAATTTTTGCGCTTCGGTGTTTCGTCGCTTCGATCCGCCGGTTGGCGGACTCAGCGACCGAAGCTCAGCAACTATCTCCGTACCCTGAGTCCGCACATCGTAGGATTGATTTGTCTGATTCAGGTTCTCTGATTCTTTGAAATCTTCAATTCAAATTTCTCACTTCATGCTTTCAGACTTTTCAACTTTACAAACTTTTTGACTTTATAAACTTTATGAACTTTTAACTTTATAGACTTTCGACTTTATAGACATTCAACTGTTATTTCCTTCTCGGGTCTTCGGTCACAGGAAGCTTTTCCATTTTATCTACTGTGATGCTCGGGTAATCGAATTCTTCGGTAACCTTACCCAATATGAGGTACAGCCCGTTGCCTTTGAATGGGTATTGTTTCAACGAGTTTGGAAAATGAACTGTGTCAAATATCTCACCATGCACATCAATGAATGTTCCGAAGTGCATCCATTCATTTTTGATGGTCTTCACATATTTTATAGTCACCAGTTGTCCTATCATTCGGATAGTTTTCCCGACGTGTTTTATCAGCTCGCTTGCAGGAATCTCACCCCGGAATGTTGTTTTCAGCAGATCGAACCACGTTAGCGTGACGGGCATTTCCATCAGCTCAATTTCGTCCCAGGCGTCTTCAATATCGCTTTGCTGCAGTGCTGGCAGTTTGTACTTTTTTACCGGTGTGTGAAACATTTCTGCAGGCCGTGGTGTACGTTCGGCCTTATTCGTAAGCAGGTGCACTTCCCAGTATAATTGGGGTTTCGATTTTCCGGTGAACCCGAAGGCACCCGCTTTTATCAGTATCAGCATCTGGTCGAGTGTGGTGCCGGTGCGCGCAATAAAATCATCAAGACCGCTGTAAGTGCCGTTAGTCCTGCGTTCCGATTCTATCCCTTTCGCCGTGGCTGCTTCAAGATTTGCGATGTGGATGAATCCGATGTAAATATCTTTTCCGTGAATACTCGTAATGTAGTTGCCGGCATTCACGCAGGGCAGTTTGATGGTCGCACCGCAACGTTTGGCTTCATTAAAATATACCCATGTGCGGTAATAACCTCCAAAATTATTAATAACCGCTACCATAAATTCATGCGGGTAATGCGCCTTGAGATACAGGCTCTGAAAGCTTTCTGCGGCATACGAGGCGGAGTGCGCCTTGGAGAACGAATATCCCGCAAAGGATTCTATCTGCCGCCACACTTCTTTTGTAACATTTTCCGGGTAACCGAACGAACGGCAGTTCTCGAAAAATTTATTTACAATGCGCTGCATCTCTTTTTTGCCGCGCACTTTGCCGCTCATGGCACGCCGCAGTACATCGGCATCGGCAAGGTCGAGACCCGCAAAGTGGTGACAAACCTTAAGTACATCTTCCTGATACACCATCACGCCGAATGTTTCTTTGAGCTGTTCTTCCATCACGGGATGTATATAGCTGAAGCCTTTGGGGTCGTGAAAACGCTTGATGTACTCCCGCATCATGCCCGAGCGCGCCACACCCGGTCTTATGATGGAACTTGCAGCCACCAGCGTGAGGTAATTGTCGCATCGCAATTTCTTTAATAATCCCCGCATGGCCGGACTTTCAACATAAAAGCATCCGATGGTTTCGCCATCCTTCAATTGTTTTTTTACGGTCTTGTCTTTTTTGAAAACGTTGACACGATGGATGTCTACGCTTACGCCCTTGTTAGCGTAAATAATGTCGGCACATTCGCGTATGTGCCCGATGCCGCGCTGGCTGAGGATATCCAGCTTCTCAAAATGAAAATCTTCGGCAACATACATATCCCACTGTGTGGTGGGAAAGCCTTTTGGCGGCATGTCCAGTGCGGTATAGCAGGTCATGGGTTCTTCCGATATCAGGATGCCGCCGGCGTGTATGCTGCGAATATTGGGGAAGTCGGCCAGATAATTGGACAGTGCGTATAGCTGCTGCGTAAGCCGGCTGTTGTCTTTTACCTTTTCGGGATTCTTGACCAGTTCATCAATCTCGGCTTTGGGCAAACCTACTACTTTGCCCAGTTCGCGGTAGGTTGAGCGGTCTCTGAATGTTGATGTGGCGCCTAACAGCGCGGTATGCTTGCTGCCGTAGCGTTTAAAGATGTAGTCTATCACTTCGTCACGTTCTTTCCACGAATAATCAATATCAAAATCGGGCGGGCTGCTGCGCTTCGGATTGATGAAGCGCTCGAAGTACAGGTCAAGTTCTATCGGGTCGACCTCGGTAATTTTGAGACAGTACGCCACAATTGAATTAGCGCCGCTGCCTCGTCCTACATGGTAAAAACCGCGCGACATGGAGTAGCGGATAATATCCCAGGTGATGAGGAAATACGATGAGAAGCCGAGTTTGTCAATGATAGCGAGCTCTTTCAGCACACGCTCACGGGCAGTACGGTTCGTTTTTCCGTATCGGTATTCAAGCCCGTCAAAAGCTAATTTTTCAAGCAGCAGCCTGTCGTCAGAGGCATTTCCCGTAAAGGTTTTACGGTTTTTTATGCCGTTATAATCAAATGCAATGGAGCATTGCGAAAGCAGCTTTTCGGTGTTTTTTATAATCTGAGGATGGTCTGCATAAATTGCTCTCAGTGCATCCGGGCTGAGCATAATCTCGTCGGGCATGGCTGCCTGATGGGGTTGCAGTTTGGTGATGAGCGTATTGTGGTCAATAGCCCGCAGATAGCGGTGTGCATGAAACCCGGTTGTGTCTTTGAATGTTACCGGCTGCATCATCACAAGCCGCGAAGCATCAATTTTTATTTTTGAGAACTGAAGCCGGTTGAGGTCTGACGGACGAATACCTATGAACTCATATTCTTCGCATATAGCCTTTATTTCCGGCCCGAACGGATAAATAAATACCGAGTGAGATGTGCGTGGCGCCTTAGCGGGATAGGGTTCTCCGCGTTCACTGTGCAGCGTCACGATTTCGTTCAATTCGCGAAAACCTTCGTTGTTCAGCGCTATTCCTGTATAAACGTGGGTGTCGTCGTTGCGGAATTCGACACCGGCAATAGGCTTTACATTATTCTCGTTGCACAGTTTTACAAAATCAAGCATTCCCTGCGAGCTGTTGATGTCGGTAAGCGCAAGTGTGTGCACACCTTTTGCAACGGCATCTTCCACCAGCTGTTCAGGCGAAAGTGTGCCGTATCGGAGGCTGTAATATGTGTGGCAGTTTAAATACAATGAATAATTAAAAATGATAGTTTATAAAGTCAGAAAGTCCATAAAGTCGTAAAGTCAAAAAGTTTGTAACGCGTCTTTGCGTGAGGTCTATTTAATTTGAAAATTTGTCAATTAGTTAATTTGAAAATGAAAAAAACTTTGCGCCTTTGCGTCTTTGCGTGAGGTCTATTTAATTTTTATAATTTCCCATTATTAATTTTTAGTTATTATTTCTTAGTTCATCATGCAATCCTACTGCCCTCAAAATTGCCTTGCTGCCGTAGCGTTTACGTATCTTATCCATGGCGGTGTAGAGGCTCACCATTTCGGGTGTATCGTCAAACATATTTATCTGCTGCACGCCGCTTATGAGTCCGCTGAGTCTTACGCCCACAAGCCGTATAAGCATTCTGCGCTGGTACAGTTTATCGAACAGGCTGATGGCCGCGGGTATCAGCACATGATCGAATGATGTGTAGGGAAGGCGTTTCTGTAAGGTGTGCGTATCGAAATTTGAATACCGTATTTTGATGGTGATACACGACGCGAGTTTTTGTTTTTTGCGTGCCTGATAAGCGATTTTCTCTACCATACTCACCAGCATCTGCCGTATACGTGTTATGTCTATGGTGTCGTTTTCGAAGGTGGTTTCCGTACCCACAGATATACGTTCGCTGAACTGCTGCACGGGTGTATTGTCGATGCCGTTCGCCTTTTTCCATATCACCAGACCGTTGGTGCCCAGCACGCGCTGCATCATATCGGGCGGAATGTGACTCAGCGTATCGATGGTTACGATGCCCATGGAACGCAGCATCTGGAATGTTTTTTCGCCTATCATCGGTATCTTGCGTATGGAGAGCGGCGCCAGAAACGGACGTGTGTTATCGGGCGAAACGTAGATTTCTCCGTTGGGCTTGGCTTCTCCGGTGGCTATTTTAGATACGGTTTTGTTTATGGATAATCCCATGGAAATGGGTAATCCCGTATTATCTATAATATATTTCCTGAGTTCCTGCGACCATTTCTGCGTACCAAAAAAACGATCCATGCCGGTAACATCAATGTAATGCTCGTCGATAGAGGCTTTTTCGAAGAGAGGCGCTTTTTCGGCAATGATGTCGGTAACAATGCGCGAGTATTTTGAATATTGATCCATGTCGCCGCGTATCACCACGGCATCAGCGCAAAGCGAACGCGCCATACGCATCGGCATAGCCGACGTTACGCCATATTTCCGCGCCTCGTAGCTGCAGCTCGACACTACGCCCCGGTCGGAAGTGCCTCCGATAATCACAGGCTTCCCGACAAGGCTTGAATTCAGCAACCGTTCTACCGAAACAAAGAATGAGTCCAGGTCGAGATGAATAATATTACGGTTATTATGCGTTTCCACTTGTTTTTTGATGTTGATGATTGTATCTTTGATTAAAAATTAATCAGTATAGTGATTACAATATAATCAAAAAAAACAGTAAATTTGTAACAGCAGAACAGATATTTTTATCATTATAACTTAATCCCATAAGTCTATGCAGTTTGCATCAAATATTAAATTTTTGCGCAAGCGCCACGGTCGTACTCAGGAAGAGGTGGCCTTTGCACTGGAGATGAAACGCTCTACGCTGAGCGGCTACGAAAATGAGGTGGCACAGCCCAATATTGATGCGCTGCTGGCATTTTCCAGATACTATAATATCTCTATTGACACACTGGTAAAAACCGACCTGAGCGGTATGCCCGAAAGCAGTCTGTCGCAGCTTGAGCGGGGTTACGATACTTACATCACCGGAAGTAAAATCAGGGTGCTGGCTACCACAGTTGACCGTGAGAATAACGAGAACATTGAACTTGTTCCCGTCAAGGCAAAAGCCGGATATGCCAGTGGTTTTGCGGATCCCGAATACATACAGTCGCTGCAAACATTCCAGTTGCCCTTTCTTTCGCATGAACGAAAATACCGGACATTTCAGATAAGCGGTGATTCCATGCTCCCGATACCAAGCGGTTCGTGGATTACCTGTGAGTTTGTACAGAACTGGCATCACATCCGCGACCGCCATGCCTATGTTTTTCTGACACTCGACGACGGTATCGTATTCAAGATAGCCGAGAACAGGATACGTGAAAACGGCCTGCTGATGCTGCATTCATTCAATCCTGCCTATGCGCCGTACGAAATGCCGGTCAATCAGCTGCGCGAGGTATGGAAATTTGTGAATTACATTAGCAGCGAGCTTCCAGAACCCAACAGTTTCAGCCAGAATGTGCTGAAAACAGTAGAAAACCTCAGAAGCGATGTTGAACTATTGAAGAAGAAGCTGAAAAAAATGTAAAATATATTAGTCGTGAGTCAAGAGTCGAGAGTCAAAAAGCCTCGGTCGTTGAGCTTGTCGAAACGCCAGAGGCTGATGAAGAGTCAAAAAAAATAGTCGTAAGTCAAAAAAAACAGAAGAAAAAAAATAGAGATATGATAATTCACAAATTTGAAGATATAATTGCCTGGCAGAAAGCACAGGATTATGCCGTGACCATTTATTCAGTTTTTAAGAATCTGAAGGATTTTGGGTTTAAGGACCAGATTCAAAGAGCTGCTATTTCAATTTCAAACAATGTTGCCGAAGGATTTGACCGAAGTTCAGATGCAGATTTCTCACGATTCATTTATATGGCCAAAAGCTCGTGCAGTGAAGTAAAATCGATGACATATCTTGCATTAAAGCTGAAATATATAAATGAGGAGGAGCAAAGCTTGCTGATTAAAGACTCTGATGAAATATCACGAATATTGCGAGGCATACTTAAATCATTGCAGCCTAAACAATAAATCGTTAAATCATTTTTCTCTTGACTCTCGACTCTTGACTTACGACTAATATATAATCATTTTTTCAACTTTATGATGCCGTAAATAGCTTCGTATAATCTGCTGCACGTCTCGGTTATCGTCGGCAGGAGTGATGTAGTTATTCAGCGATTCGATGTCTGAAACGGCCTCCATGGTGTCGGCGTAGCCCCATCCTATGTAACGGCCTTTTTCAATTTTAATCACTGCTTTTTCGTCTTTGTTTCTTCCTTTGTCAATAATGAAAAAATTCTGATTGTCGAAACGGAATGCCGAGAGCGCTTTTTCTACGCGGAGGTTGTATTCGTCGGGCGGTTCCTGACCGATGCATGCACCGTCGCACTGCTGTACGGCGTGATGAAAACACGCACCATCCGTCTTGTATAGTCCGGTCAGTTTTTGGCAAAGGCGGTTCTTCTCGACCGTTTTTTCGAGCCAGCGCTGTCCTTCAAACTTGGAGGTAAAGGTCATCAATGGGAGCTCGGAGCAATTATTTTTGTCGAGTTTCAGCACCCGGTATCCGTTCGCATCCGTGCTTTCAAAGATACCGTAGGTGTAGCCGGTGCGGCGTTGTGCCCGGTTAAATACCGGCTTATTCTTTTTTATTTCAGCCGATTCAATAAGCAACGCGATGAGTTCGCTGCCTGTGAGTTCGTACTGAATATCGGCAATGCGCTCACACATATTCATAGCACGCGTGGTATTATTTCCGAAATGCGCCATTACGCGCGAGTAAATGTTTCGGCTTTTACCGATATAGATAAGGTTATTCTTGTCGTCATGAAAATGATACACACCGGGCTCTTCCGGAAGTCCTTCAATTTTCAGGGGGTCGAGCAGTGGATGATGACGGCTTATGGCGCTGAGCCTGGAACTCGAAAAGATATCTTTGCTGTCAACACCTACGCTTAAAAGTTTTTCAAATAGTTTTACCGTGGCGAGTGCATCGCCAGCGGCACGGTGTCTTCCAACTACTTCGATGCCCAGTTCATTGCATAATTTACCCAGGCTGTATGACGGCATGCCGGGTAGCAGCCTTCGCGAAAGCTTTACCGTACACAGCATTTTACGTTTGTAATGATAGCCCAGACGTTTGAATTCTCCTTTAAGAAAGTTGTAATCGAAACTGGCATTATGCGCAACGAACATACAGTTATTGGTAATCTCGACAATGCGGCGTGCCACTTCGTAGAATTTTGGCGCACTTGTAACCATTTCATTCGTTATTCCGGTGAGCCGCTGAACGAAGTAGGGGATGCTTAATTCAGGATTTACCAGTGTCGTATATTCATCCACTATTTTGGTGCCATCATGAACATAAACGGCAATTTCAGTAATACGGTCTATCTGGCGACCGCCTGTGGTCTCGATATCAACAATAGCGTACATGCGTCGAAGTTTTCGTCAGGAGTGTAAAAGGAGTTTCAAAGTTCGTTGATTTTAATAGCTGTTGGTAAAAATTTTATTTTCCCTTCAGATACGAGTTTTAATGGATTACTTACTATTGTTGCTTTAGCCAATGTGCTGCCGACTGCTTCTACAAAAATCCACACAAGCTGTTCGCATTTATTTTCAAGCAAGCTTTTTATGGCTGCCTGCAAAAACGACGGTGATGCGTAAAAATCAAGTTGTCCGATGGTTCTCCCGAGCACCTGCACAAAATTGGTTTGCTGCTCAGAATTTACGAAACAAAGGTCAATTCCGGATATCGTATTTTCAGTAAAATTATACTTTTTATGTTGGAGTAAAGTCCTTTTGACATAGGAAATTGCCCATTCACGCACCTTATCATTTATAATGTTATTTGATTCTACAGCCATTGCGGTAATGCTGTGCGCAATAATTTCGGGCTGCATCAATGCGGAAAATGCGGGTGCAATACTAATATCATCGGATGGGGTGAACTCATGAACGTGAACAGGAGCATCTTCAGCTAAAACATCGGGCTGCCATTGAGTTTTATTGCGACGATTGATTGGTTCAACGTTTTCGCACAATGCGCTTAGAAATTTCATGGCGTCCATATCACGGCGAATGGCCGAATGAATTTTAAATCCATGTTTTGCGAATGGAAACAGCTGAGCAGTGCCATCGCTGTCAAATGCGGTTTTCAGGGAGCCATCTTTGGTAAGAATAATTTCTTTATTGCGCAGACTGTAGTATTCTGAAGCATGTGTGCTATCCCACAGCGATGGGTGTTTTAAAAGTAAGTAGTACAGCCTGATGAACCATGGCGCTTTTTGTTTTTGCAAAAATCCGGGGTTCACGGAAAGACGAAATGCAAAATTATCAGTTGTAATTTCACGTAATCTGATTGTTGAAATAAGAAACTCTTTTACTTCCGGAAAGTCTTTCCAGCTTGCATTATCAATGGCGCAATCGAATCCGAAAAGTTCGTTCATTCCTTTTTTACCGAGTAGAGCCGTCAGTTCTTTATCTTCAATAAGGCAGGCTTCAAGGGCTTTACAGAATGCGCCATTACCTGAAGGCAAGAATTTCTTTTGCTGAACAGTCTGATTAAAGGCTTTGTGAATGAGGGTGTATATGAGTTTTGAATTGTCGGGTTTGTCGGTAATTTGCGAAGCTGTAAGCGGCATTACAGCGAGCCATTCAGGAGATAAATAGCCGCTGTCGCGCATCACGGTCAATGATGATACAAAAAGTTTTGAAAGCTCTTCTGCAAGTCTGATATTTTCGGGTGTTCGGACAATATCAAAAGGGATGAATTCTCGTGTTGGCGTTGTGGTAAATGGAGCATGAACAAAAAACTGCAAGCCTGTTTCCTGAAGGGTCGGAAACCACGAGAACAGATGCGTATTCCCGGCACTGCAAATGCTTGAATGTTCATTTTTATGTTCC
Organism: Bacteroidota bacterium; assembly: GCA_037133915.1. Lineage (NCBI taxonomy): Bacteria > Pseudomonadati > Bacteroidota > Bacteroidota bacterium. The sequence goes on along the minus strand of JBAXND010000054.1, from coordinate 5,463 downwards.
AAATGAAATGCAATGGCAATGTTTCCTTTTACCGATTTGGCAGGCGTTTTTAGCAGCAGGAAATTTTCTTCAGGTTTGCGGTTCCCGTTGTAACCAATGCATATAGTGGAGCAATTGTTGCTTTTTTCCACAATTGTTTTCCGAATACTGACATTCGCTTTTCCGAGGAGTTCTACTTCAAGGCAATTCAATCTGTCTAGAAATAGAAGATGGCCTGAGCCCAGATTTTTCAGGGCTTTTTCAACAAGTTTGTAAATTGTCGTGTCATTTTTAAACGGAAGGACAATGGATGTTGAATATTCTGAAATGTCGGTTAGTGGGACAATTTCTTCAAGAACTTCGTAATCGCGTATCTTAAAATGATAATTTCCGGAATGGATTTGAGGCTCATTTGTTATTGCAAATACGCTTTTAAAACCGATGCCGAATTTTCCGATCAGGTTTACATCCTTATACTTCGATTTTGTAGTATTGGCAAAGGTTGTAATGGATTTAAGGTCGTCTTCATCAAAGCACTTTCCGTTATGAGATACTTCCAGACGGTCGGAAAAAAGTCTGAACAATAATGTGTTTTCACTGTTCGCGGCACCAACTTGGCGGTAGGCGTCTTCAGTGTTCTGTAACAGTTCTTCAAGAAAGCGTGAACTATCGGCATACAAACCCGAAAGCAATTCGGCATGGCGGTTGCCTTTTGCCTTGTTGGCGTCAACAGCCAGTCTGCTTTGCGCGATATGTTCCTTTAAACTTAATGAAGACATCTGAGAATCGGTTATTCACAAAGATAATTATTATTGGTTTTGGTTCCTGGTAGTTTTGTCCTTTTCGGGATGCCGACGATTTTGCATTTTCTTTTCTTTTCCTGTTCATAAACTGATTATTTTTGCGTTATGATAGAACCTGAACAAAGCAGAACCGAATTGTCTGAATTGGGCGAATTTGGTTTAATTGACCGCCTGACGGCTGATATTACAATATTCCATGAACAAACCGTAAAAGGCGTGGGCGATGATGCGGCGGTTATTGATGCCGGCGATCGTTTCATATTGGTGTCAACTGATTTGTTGGTTGAGGGCGTTCATTTTGATTTGACCTATACACCGCTGAAACACCTTGGCTACAAAGCCGCAGTGGTTAATTTTTCTGATATATGCGCCATGAACGGCATGCCGAAGCAGATTACCGTGGGCCTTGCCGTATCAAACCGCTTCCCGGTTGAGGCGCTTGATGAGTTTTATGCCGGACTGAAGCTCGCTTGCGAACGTTATAAGGTTGATATTGTGGGTGGTGATACAACCAGCAGTACAACGGGTATGTTCATCTCTATTACGGTACTGGGCGATGTTGCCAAGGAAGATGTTGTATATCGGTCAGGTGCGAAGGAGCATGATTTGATTTGTGTTTCGGGCGATCTGGGTGGCGCATATGCCGGACTGTTGCTGCTCGAACGCGAAAAAGTTGTTTTTAGAGCCGACCCCGAAATGCAGCCAGACCTCGAAGGATATGATTATCCGCTGGAGCGGCAACTGAAGCCTGAAGCCCGGACAGACATTGTGAAAAAGCTGAAAATTGCTGGTTTGAAGCCGACTTCCATGATTGACATCAGTGATGGGCTGGCTTCTGAAATAATGCATCTGTGTAAAAATTCGAAAAGCGGTGCTGCCATTTACGAGGATAAACTACCTGTAGATGCAGCAACAGTTACACTTGCCGAAGAATTTAAACTGGATCCGACAACAGTTGCTCTTAACGGAGGTGAAGACTATGAACTGCTGTTTACCATTCCTATCACGGAATTAAAACGGATACAGCAAGTGGAAAATGTTACTATTATTGGTCATATAACCGATATTAAGGATGGCTTGAGTATGATTACACGCAGTGGACAATCGGTACCTGTTCTTGCTCAGGGTTGGGATGCCTTAAGCAAAAGGGAAGACAGTGGTCCGAAGTAATTCAATAATTTGGAAATAACATCCGTCGTGTATACATTTGCTGTAAAATATTAATTATTATAAATCTAATCCATTATAATCATGAAAAAAATTGCTCTACCCATTATTCTCTTCTTTGCCTGTACTGCCTTTATTATGGCGCAATCAGGATTAAATCTTATCCCCGGCAAGATAGTCGGCAAACGCGGTGAGGTAAATCGCGTTGAGCTGAATCCAAACAGTAAGGTACCGTATACCGATACGCTTCTTTATGTGTGGATGAAAACTACCGGAACAACCGGTTTTCAGGTGAGTGCAACAACGCCGTCTATTGCTCAGTATTTCAATGCACCTCAGACTATCAATGTGAAAGGTGCAAATTTCTATGGCAAAGCTTATAATGTACCTTCTATAACAGTTACCGTGCAGTTATTTCTTGCAGGCGCCGATTCAATGCCCACAGGCAGCGCTCTTGCAACTACAACCGTCAATGTTGACTCATTGGGTTCAAACGGTGTACTGCAGCGTGCTATGTTCACAAATGCTATAGCCGTAAGTGCCCCGTATGTAATTGTTATTACAAATGCCGGTGCAAATGCGGTTGGTATTGCTACGAATGACAATGCTGCTAATGACGGACAGGGTGAAAATCTTGCAAGAATAAAAGCAGGAATGACCTGGGCGCGTATTTTATCCTATGGTTATGATTGCGACTGGCTTATTGAACCTATTGTAAATTACACTCTTGCCCGGGTTTATTTCACAATGGATAAAACTTGCATCAATAATGGAGACTTAGTAAACTTCACCAATGTGCATCCTGCCATTTACGTAGATCGTATGTATGAGTATTATGTGAACGTTGACTCAACAAAATACCAGTTCGGATGGAATTTTGGAGACAGCCCGACTTTATTCAACGCAATTGACACATCGCATCAATACGCAGTTGCAGCCCCGTACACCATTACACTCGGCGATATTTTTGTAGGATACTGTTTTTTCACTTCTGCTCAGGATACTACCGCCAATATTGATATTTGCAGCGGCATTGGTACCAACCAAACCTCGGCCGTTTCTATTTATCCGAATCCTGCCAAAAACTTCATTAATATTGACAATGCTGTAAATGCCCGTGTTGAAATTTACAATATGCTTGGTATGAATGTAGCCAGAATTAATAGTGCAGGAGTTTCTGAAACTATTGATATAAGTGCTTTACCTGCCGGCAGCTATTTTATTCGAATTGAAAATGACGGTGCGGTACAAACACGAAAAATTGAAGTGAGAAAGTAATTCTGATTCTTTGAGGATAAAAAAAAAGAGCTTTCATTTGAAAGCTCTTTTTTTTATCAGTCATTGGCAAATTTGAAAGTGAGAATGGCCGTCGTTATTCCGACAAGCAGTGCGCCTCCAATGCCCCCGAGTAAAGCATTTTTTACTTTCTTTCGGTGTGCCATAGCATTAAAACCTTCTATGTAATATTCGTCGCCGATATGGTCTTTCAGATAAGGTTTCCCTTTTGTTTTAACCGGAATTACTGAAAAGGTGACTGCATAAGCTGCAGGTGCCGCCAATCCCCAGAAGCCCCAATACAGACCTGCTGCACCTGCCGCAAATCCACCAACAGTTACCCAGGGTGCCTTATAATTTATGCGCGCATTTTGCATTCCGGAAATGTAACGATCCATTTCATCCTCACTAAAATAGTTTCCACGATTGCTGTCGGCAAGGTAAAGTACCTCTTTGCTCCCTGTGCCATAGCGGATATCAAAAACATCTTCCTTGAAATATTTTTTGGTCTTTGAATGTGTCTTGTGTGATTTGGTAAGATGAATGATTGTTTCATTCGAATTGCTTACTACCTTGCCACTGATGCAGCGGCCATTCAAAAAACGTACGGTGTCCTGTGCATTAGTTTGAAAACAGCAAAATATAGAGATGATAATTATTGCGATAAATGCTCTCATTGGCTTAGATTCGTTTGATTGGTCAAAGTTATAAATATTGTTTACATAAGCAAAAGAGGTTGCGGCTCAAATTGCTGCAACCTCATAATATTTTAACTTAAAGTTTTCTAAAAATCTATGGAACCAGGGTTACAATACCCCTGTATTTGCTGATCTTGCCGTATTTGTCGGTAACAAACACCAACCAGGTATAAACGCCACCCGGGCATTTTTGTGAACTATTCCATGCACGACCCTTCCACGGCGCATTGTAATCAGTGGTTTCATAAATCTTCCCGCCCCAACGATCGTAAATAGACATTTCAAAAGTTTGAAATTCCAGATTATAACCAATGGGTCTGAACTCATCATTTACGCCATCGCCGTTAGGTGTAAAAGCATTCGGTGTAAAGAATTCCCATGGTTTGAATTCATTTACCAATGCCCAGGGCGCGTAAAAATTATCCTGTGTGATATTTTCAGCAAACAGCAGGTTGCTTGCCGGAGCATCAGTGCCGGTAGCAAGGCTGTCGTTCCATTCATTGGTAAGTGTATTATAGGATACTGCTTTAAGGTCGCCTTCGGTCATACGAGCGTTGCAGCGCGGGTTTACATCTTCTTCAGTATACCTGAAGGTGATATCTGCACCGGGCTTTGCGTTCAGATACAGCGGATCAATAATCCAGTAGCGGTTTACAACCAAATCATAATCTTTATCAAGGCTCATAACACCCGTGGGCAAGGGGAAATTCTTACAGTCGGCAGGGTAGGTGGCAAATGATACGCCGCCGCTGTTGGGCTGTCCGGGCGTTCTCGTTGTGAATGTCACATTTAAATCGTTTGAAGCAATGAGCCCTGAGCCAAACGGAATTTCGTAAGTGTCCAACACACTTCCGATGTTCCATTGCAGTTCGCCGTAACCGACCAATGGATCTGTTTCACTGAGGATATAATTACTCAAATGCTGGATGGCAGCACGATTCTGATTGTCAATAATCAATTTATGGCTGTTCAGTTTAAGAACGGCGTCTACAAAAAGAGTATCATTAACTTCGCAATCCGAGACTCTCAGTATTTTATCGCCATTGCGGATAATAAGATTCTCGAAGTGCGATGCATTCGTACCTTCTATTGCCTGTTTGGTAAGCCCGTCCATAATAACGTTTCCTGCAGGAGAGGAGCCAATCAGTGACAGAACATTATTATTCGCAAAATTTACCCAGTTTTGTTTCAGCACAATATTGCCATCAAGTGCAACAACACCGTCGTTGGTGCCGTCGTTCTTATTAATGAAGTCGCCACCAATCATAACATAAGCACCCGGTGTCACCACTATCTGGTTACCGTTGTTCACCACATTCTGGGTGATTCCCTGAAAGGTGAACATCAAAAAAAGTACACTAACAATAAATCCGCTACTTTTCATAATTGTATTCGTATTTTCTTTTTTTTTCTCAAAGGTAATAAAAATTGTATTTCGTTTAATCGTTTATTTGTTTAGTCATTAAGTCGTTAAATTAAATATTTCCTTTCACTATTGTCCGATAAAAATACAGAATATTATTTTGCAAACCGCAACAAAT
>JBAXND010000053.1 GCA_037133915.1 Bacteroidota bacterium | reverse complement strand
AATTAATAATGCAACAGGTGTGAGCCTGAATACAAGCTTTGCGGTACAGACGGCACTCGTCCTTACAAACGGTATATTAAGCGGTGGAACAAATTTGACACTTGGTACAGCCTCCGCAGCTTGTACGCTCACGCGTAATGCCGGTTCACTGGCTGCAGTTCCAACATTTATTACCTATTCAACTTCCAATCCATTACACTTTACGTATAATGGTGGTGCAGCGATTAACAGTGGCAATGAGCTGCCTCCGACCACTACACCGACTTACGGAACGCTGAGCATCCTTACCGCAAGTACCAACCTTACCCTGACATCGGATGTGTATGTTGGCTCAGTAAGTATTGCAGCCAGCACAACCCTGACATTAAACAGTCATAATCTGGGTCTTGGCGGTGTGGCTACACCAATCGCAAATAGTGGCACTATTGCAGAAGGCACAGCCGCTTCCGCAACAATTACCTTATTCGGGACAGTATCACAATCAGCGGTAAACTTTGCGGGAACGCTCACCGGCGGACCATTCAACCTGACAGTAAATAACAGTGGTGGCGCCATCGCAACAATAACCACCACTGCATTGACCGTTGCCGGATTGACTGTCCAGAGTGGCGGTAACCTTAATTTGGGCGCACTCACACTTTCTGTTAAGAATGATGTTTCAAACAACGGTACCATCACTACTTCAACTGCAAATGCTGTCCTGAACATGAACGGCACCGTTGCACAAAACATCAACGGAAGCGGTACCGAGGTCTGGACAACGGGCACAGCAGGCAGGCTGTTGAATCTTACAATTAATAATGCAACAGGTGTGAGCCTGAATACAAGCTTTGCGGTACAGACGGCATTAACCCTGACTGCAGGTGCACTGGGCGGCACGGGCACGCTTACTATCGGCATACCGGCAACAGCTGTGACCTGTTCGCGTGCGGCAGGTTCGCTGACGAATGTTCCGCAGTTCAATTTTACTATAGGAGCTTACGCGATAACCTACAACGGTACTTCCCAAACTTATAATGTACTTAATGAACTTCCGACAGCACCTACACCAACCAACGGAGTGTTATCCGTAAGCGGTACAACGAATACTGTCATTCTTGATAGAAATGCATACATAGGATCACTGACCACTTCTGCGGGGAATGTTTTCAGTATGGGAACGACAGGATATACTCTGGGCCTTTCGTCAACAACTGCAATGGCGAATTCCGGAACGTTCACGGCAAACGGACACGCATCAAATACAGTTCTTCTTAACGGAACTTTAGCACAGACTTTTGCTATCGGGGGGACTTACACCGGAACCACACTGCCTAATCTTACACTAAGCAACGCAGCCGGTGCCAGCTTCTCAACAAGCAGCACAATTCCCGGTGTATTGAACCTTAGTTCGGGAGCACTGACCATAACAGGAACGCAAACGCTTACAGGAACTGTTACCGGTTCCGGTACCCTGACCAGTGCAAGTGCCGTGCTTGTTCTCGGCGGAAGCAATGGCTCAATGGGAACCATCAATCTTACGGGCGGCGCAGCGACATTAGCGAGTTTAACCATGAACAGAACCGGAACGAATCCTTCGGTTACAATCAACGGCAATCTTACCATTGCGGCTTATACCCTTACAAGCGGTGTTGTCAATATGGGAAATAGTATTTTGATTCATACCGGAAATAATACTACCATGCCTTCAACGGCGGGCAGTGCAGCGAGCTACTTTGCATTTTTAGGAAGTACGGGCGGCTTCCAGTGGAACATGCCGGCAAATACCGTGGTAGGTACTTACAGATGGCCTGTCGGTCCTGCCGGTAATATCAGCGGGTTCAGACCGGTATCGATAAAAACAAATGGTGTTAATCCGGCTTCAATTGTCAATGTTAAAGTTGGTTTTATCAATCATGACGGCACTTCTGTTTATTCACCTACGAACGTTGTATCATCTGATAACAGAGCAGGGTTCATTGTCAATATTACTTCATCGGCAACACAGAGTGCCACGGCTGCAGATATCACCTTATCCTATCAGAACACCGATTTTAATAATGCAACACCTACTACTGCAAGTATCTGGAAGCACAGTGGAAACTGGGCTAATATGGGTGCTGTAACAACAGGAGCAGCTGACGGGAATATCACAATTACGAAAACAAGTGCGTTTTCTATAATTGCAGGAACTTATCCGTTAATACCTTCAGAAACAATTAATGATAATACACCTGCGTCTACATGGACATGGCTTGGCGGAACAAGTATTGCCTGGGGAACAGCGACTAACTGGAGCCCTGCCAGTGTTCCAACAAATGCCACAACTTCAAATATTCTTATCAATAATCCCACAGCCGCATTTCAACCAACGCTTTCTTCGGCTGCCGTAACCAATGTAAATGATATAACAGTTGGTACAGGTTGTACGCTTACCGTAAGCTCTGCAAACACGAATCTTACAATAAACGGTAATTTCAATTACTTAGGTAATGTGGTACCTTCAACCGGCACAACAATAACTTATGCGGGAAGCGGAACGCAGACGATACAGCCAATTAATTATTATACACTGGTATCAAGCGGCACGGGCGCCAGAATACTTTCTCCAACTGGAACAATAAGCGTGGCAACTGCTTTTACTGTTGGAACGAATGCATATACTACCACAAACAGCACAGTTAATTTTAATGGAGCCGCTACGGTGTCGTTGCTTCCCGGTTCAGCACATTATTACAATCTTGCCGTTAGTACGACTGCAGCTCTGGGTGGTGCAACCTTCGTGGACAATAACCTCACGCTGGGTACAGGTGTGACTCTTACAGATGCTGCTTATCTGCTGAGCGGGCCGGGAACAGGAAGCGGTACTTTCACGATGAATGGCACGGCTATTTTTACAATGACCAATGCAAGTACTACCACAGGAACAAACAATGCCTGCTCATTTCCTATATTCAGCAGTTATAGTTTCAACGCTGCAAGTAAGGTCAATTATAATGGTGCTGCTACCCAAACAATTTATGCGATTGCATCTCCCGGTTATGGAAATCTGAGTACAACAACCGGATCAACGACCTATGCAAAAACCGCGACAGGTTCATTCATTGTACAGGGAACTCTCACGGTTGCAAGCACGACTTCTGCTTTTTTCGATGGGGGTTTTACCATCACAGTGAATGGGAATGTAAATAATGGGGGCGCCATATGCGGTACTGGATTGGCTGTTGCCGGAAGCGGAAAGATTGTGATGAGCAGTTCTAATGCGCAGACTATTTTAGGAGCAGGAACTCAGTATGGAAATCTGGAGTTTAATAATTCAAATGTTTCAGGAGTGGCTTTTTCGGGGAGTGCGTCAGCTTTGCTGAATGTCTATGGCAATATCAATATTACGGCAGGATTGGTTTATATGGGCAATTTTACTACCGGCGTTACTGTTGCCGGGACGACCACCGTTGGCGATGGAACCAATGCTTCGACCCTCACTTTCAATGGCGCAACGGGCACCAAGACACTGACCGGAGATGTTACCGTAAGCGCAAACGCAACACTGAATGCAACTGCTGTAGCAGCCCTTGTTACATTCAAAGGCAATATCGTCAACAACGGAACTTTCAATCCTGTTTTGTCAACGGGAGCTTTCACGTTGGCGGGAGTATCAAAAACACTTAGCGGAAATCCGTACTCATTCAATTTGCTGACGGTAAGCGCAAGTGCTGCTATTACTGTAAATTCAGGTGTAACGGTAAACATTGCTGCTGCTTCAACAGTAGATGGCGCTTTAACGAATAACGGAAGTATATACTCAACGTACACAACCGCAACTGTTGGGGGTGCCGGAACAATCACCAATAACAATATCCTTTCTGTTGCCAATACAGGATTTACCTGCACCCTGGTTCCTGCTGCTACCGCGAATACGATAATCTATGCGGGTGCTGCGTCGCAGAATGTCAAAGTGCCATCTACAAATCCGTATTATAATTTGACGATCAACAAATCTGCGAATACTGCGACACTGTCGGGGGCTTTGACTGTGAGCGGTGATCTTACCATCGAGAATGGAACACTTGCCGATAATAACAATCAGCTCAGCGGGCCCGGGGCATCGTCGGGTAAGACATTTGCAATCAACAATTCAGGGCAGTTCACTACTACAAATGTAGTGACATCCATAACAACAGCCTATATTGGCGGTATGCCGATTTTCCAGTACAATGCATTCAGTCTCGGAAGTACGGTCTACTATAATGCCGCCGCCGCATCACCGGTAGCAGCTTTGACTTACGGCAACCTATCGCTTGGGAATAATTCCAGTGCTACTAATGCCTATACAAAAACGGCACAGGGGTCAGTTACGGTAAATGGCAACTATAATTTTACTGCCGGTTATGCAGGATGTGTTTTCATGATAGGAAATAATAATACGTTGACTATAAATGGTACTATTACACAGTCAAATGCTGTTATCAATGGTTATGCCGGGCCGACCTCAAATATTGTACTTGGTGGAACAGCCGGTGTGAGTTTGCCAACAATTGCATCCACTATTAAAGACCTTACCATCAATAAAACATCAGGCGGCATTGTTACCATGGCAGGTGCACAAACGGTTGCCGGAGTACTTTATATGACCGAAGGCATTCTGAATGTTGCTTCATTGACACTGACACTCACGGGAACGGTTAATTCTACCAATGCAACGCTTTCATCCGGTGGAACCGGAGTGTTGGCCATTGCAGGCACAGCTGGCGGTGATCTTGGAACCATTAATCTTACGGGTGGGGCACAAACGTTCAACTCACTTTCTTTTTCCAGAAGCGGTGTAACGCCATCAGCAACCATCAATGGCAATTTAACGCTTGCAAATACCGGAGCAGCTGTGTTTTCACATACCAGCGCGGCAGGTGTTCTGAACATAAACGGAAATCTTACACTTACAGGGCTCAGCGGCGGAATGACCATGAATACTGCAGGCGGAGTGTTAAATATGAATGGCAATCTTAGCCTGAATGGTACATCTGCCACATTTGCACTTACCAATGGTATTGTGAATATGGGCAATAATCTGGCAACTTATGCCGGTCCGGTGGCAAGCATGTCGTCAACCGCAGGTAATGCAACAAGTTATTTCTCTTTCCTCGGGAATGCCGGTGGCTTCCAGTGGAACATGCCTGCATCTACGGTAGCCGGAACCTATCGTTTCCCGGTTGGACCTTCGGGCGATATTAGCGGTTTCAGACCGATTTCATTCCAGACCTTATCAGCGAATCCGGCGAGTGTGATAAGTGTGAAAGCGAATTTCATCAATCATACCGTAAATGGAACTGTATCGGGCACTGAGATTCCTCTGACGGGTAATAACCGTGCCGGGTATATTGCAAATATCACTGTCAGCGGAGGCACATTACCTGTATCAAATCTGACGATGGCATATCAGGATGCTGACTTTAATGGTGGCGCTCCGACTGTCACCACTGTGGCTATATACCGCTATAATGGCGTTGACTGGGACAGGGTAGGGTATACTTCCAATAGTACTGCCAACGGAAATACTACCATTGTTAAAAACAGTGTTTCGGTACTCACGTCATCGCAACCTTATGCACTGGGCGTGACGGGCGGTACAGATCTGCAGGGAAATACTTTTAAATGGGAAGGTGCAACAAGTTCTGCATGGAACGACCCGACGAACTGGGATTTGAACAATGGCGCGTATCCTAACGATCCTGTGGATGTTGTTGTAATTGACAATACATACAGTCCGGTAAACTGGCCGGTAATTCCAAGCAGTGTAGTATATAATGTAAAAGATATCACCGTGGGAACGGGAGCGTCACTGACCATTGGTGGCGGAACTTTAGGCGAGCTTGATGTATGGAATAACTTTACCAATGCAGGCAATGTTACCGGCACGGTGAACAGTACCGTGAAATTCATGTCGGCATCATCACAGACCATACCGGAAGCAAATTATTACAATCTCACCTGTAATGGAGGTGCCGGAGCGCGGTCCTTTTCTACAACGGGAACGATTGGTGTTGCAGGTGTGCTGACACTTGGCACCAATACTTATACCACTGCAGGGAGTACGATTGAATTTAACGGAACAGCAGCTCAGTTCATACCTTTGCAGCCGACTACCGGATTTTATCAAAATGTCATCATTTCAAATGCAAGTACAAAATCACTTGCTGCAGTTACTACCATAAATGGAGATCTTACTATCAATACCGGTGCTACCCTTGCCGATGGGACCTACATGCTTACCGGCCCGGGCTCCGGTCATATATTTGCTATTAACGGAACGGGCGCGTTTTCCATAGCAAACACAACTGTAGCATACGTATTTCCTGCCTTCCAAACATATAGTTTTGTTTCTACCAGCACGGTGAGTTATGCTAATGCAGGCGCTAACCAGCAAATTTCGCCATTGCCTTCTCCTTACGGGAACCTTACACTTTCGGGTGCTGCGAAAAATGCTAACGGAAACTTTACTATCGCAGGAACCATCACAAACACAAATGGTTTTGTAATCGGTGCAAATACAGTTACGGTGCATGGCTTGATATCCGGAGCCAGTGCGTGGACAGGCGGTGCAACATCTAACCTTATTTTTGGCGGCGGCGGCCCTGCTACTACATTACCTACTGTAACCGGTGGTTTGAATAATCTTACGATAAACAGAGCCAGCGGTATAAATTTAAGCGGCGCTGTGACTGTTGCCGGTGTACTTGACCTTCAGCAAGGTGCTTTAAATATCAATGCCGGTGTTACTCTTACACTTTCCGGATCAGTTGCTTATAACGGATTGGGAACAGGTACACTTTCCGGAACATCAACCAGTGTGCTGAGCATTGGTGGAACAACGGGTGGTAGTCTGGGAACACTCAACTTCAGCGGGTCTGCACCCAACCTTGGTACATTTACGGTGAACAGAACGGGTACCACGCCTTCGGTTGATCTCGGTACCGCACTCACAGTTCAAACGGCTCTCAACCTCACTTCGGGAGTTGTAAATGCAGGTTCGGGTTCACTTACGATTGGGATACCGGCAACTGCCTTTACTACAACAAGAGGTTTGGGCTCATTGTCATTTGTACCGAATTTCAATTACACAATCGGTGCCTATGCCATCACTTATAATGGAGCATCACAGACCTATAATGTGCTGAACGAATTGCCTCCTGCAACTACGCCTACCAATGGAATTCTTACGGTTTCACTGGCCACTGATAATGTTATTCTTGATAAAAATGCAAATATTGGTACGCTGACAACGACTATTGCCGGAGCTATTTTCAATCTTAATGGCAATACCCTGGGTTTATCTCTGGGTACGGCTATGAATAATGCTGGTACGCTCACCGCGAATGCTGCAGGCTCAACCATTAAATTAAATGGAAGTATTGCTCAGACATTCACTGCCGGGGGTACCATTACCGGAGCTTATATTGAAAATCTGCTTGTATCGAATACCGGCGGTTTTACAGCCGCTATGGGAGGCAACATCAGTGTTGATAATCTGGAAATCAGCAGCGGTTCTATTTTTAGTCTGGGTGCTTCATACACTCTTGGGATACTTGGGACTTACACGAACAATGGAACACTTACTGCAAACGGAGCTTCATGCATACTTGAAATGAAAGGCGCTTCACCTCAGACACTCACAGTTGGAACATACACAGGTTCTGTGGTCACGAATTTTAAGGTAAGCAATACTACGGGAGTTACACTGAATGCTCCGCTGAACGCGACAACCCTTACACTGGCGGCAACAGCTGCCGGGCCTGTGCTTAATACCACATCAGGATTGATGACGATTGCTGGTACTACGGCGGCTAACATTGTACAGACAGTTGCAACCAATTATATTGTTGGACCGCTTGCGCGGACATTCCCGGCATCACTGATTACAGGTTCTGTATTCAATTTCCCTATAGGGAAAACAGCCAGCCAGTTATTTACCATGAACAATCCCACGACTTCAGCAGCAGGAACTCTTGTAGTAACTGCAGAGGTCTTTGATATGAATTCCGGAGGAACAGCCGGCGCGGGCATCAACACATTAAATAATAATCGTTTCTGGCAGTTAGGAATTACCGGTATCGGTAATTTCACCGGAGTTAGTTCTATAGCTATTACTGAGTCGGGAATGACCAACGGAAGCAGCGTTATAGGTCAGGCTTCATCACAAACGGGAACGTATCAGTACAAAGGTGGAACCGTTGCCGGAAACATTATTACATCTACAGGCGGCATCAATCCAACATTCGGTTATTTTGTTATCGGAACCAAGGCAACAGATATCTGCCCGGGACCTTTTACTATTGGTCCGACCGGCGACTTCAACTCAGTTGCGGACGTGGCAGGTGTGCTGAACGGAACCACCGTTAACTGCAACCTCGTATTTGAATTGCAGCCTGCTTATGTCTCCAGCGGAGAATCTTACCCTATCAACTTTACGAATATTTCATACGGCGGTGCCTATACTGTTACTGTTCGCCCTGCAGCAGCTGTAGTTACTATGCTTACAACAGCAGGCGACCCGGGAACAGCCAACCCGCTTATTAACCTGAACGGTGCCGATAATATTATTCTGGATGGTCGTCCCGGCGGGTTAGGAAGCAGTATTATGTGGACCATAAGGAACACAAGAACTGCCGCGACAATAGGACCTGCCATACAGTTCACAGCCGGTGCCAATTACAATACACTTCAATATCTTCAGATAGAAGGATCAAATCAGACTCTGGCAGGTGGTGTTGTATATCTTTATTGCAGTTCATCAGGTCCGGCAAATAATAACATCACTATTCAGTATTGTAACATTGGTCCCAATGGAACCACTTACCCGGTAAACGGTATTGGTGCCTATGCCTACAGTACAACCTATCCGAACAGCTATATAAGCGTTCTGAGCAATAATATTTACAACTTTCAGCCGACTGCATCGACTGTTGGGAGCGGTATTTTTGTGTACGGGACAGGTACCAATACAAACTACGGAGATCACTGGAACATTAGCGGCAACAGTATCTACAATAGTGTGGCTCAGGTTAACTCTTATTATGTGTACCCGATTTATTTCATGGCCGGAACAGGTTCAAATTTAAATGTGATTTCAAATAATTATATTGGTGGGCAGTCGGCATTATGTGGCGGAACCGGAATCCCCTGGGTTGTTAAATCAACCTCATCAAGCGGGATTACCATTCCTGCCTTTGCAGGCATGTTTATAAAAGCCGGGTCAGCTTCTATTACAGGCAATACAATCAGCAATATACAGATAAATAACACCAACCAGAACGGTCATGCTTTTGGAATTGATATCGACGGAACATCGGGAAGCAATGGTTTTACGATAACTGGCAACACCATTGGTAATCCAAATCCAACCGGCAGTGCTGTTGGTTTTCAGAATACCGGTGCTGCAGCAAACGGCGGTACTATATGCGGTATTATAAATCAGGCTGCCGGTCCAATTACAATTGGTGCAACCGGTGCAGGCAATGGCAATATTATCGCAAACCTTTCTAACGTCGGCTCAAGCGTAAATACTTCCGTTGCGGGTATTGTGACCAATAATGGCGTGAACAGTATTGTGAATAATACCATATTTAACCTTACAGCGGCGACTCAGAATACTTCTGCGCCAGTTAACAGCATTCCTTTCGACGGCAGTGTTGTCGGCATTTTGCAGGCAAGTATAAATTCAGGTCAGATAAACATCAGCGATAATACGATTTATAATATTATCAGTTCAGGTACGGCGGCAGCTGCAACAAGAGCTGTAGGAATCAATTCAACAATTGCTCCTTATGCATTGCCCAACACTCACTATTGCGACGGAAACATAATTTACAATATCAGTGCGCCGAATACCAATACTTCGGTTATCATTGCTGGTATCCGTTTATCAGGTTCAAGCAGCAGCTCGGCGGTGAATTACACTATCAGTAACAATATGGTCCGCTTAGGATACCGGGGTGATGGAAGTACCATTACCGGCTCTGCTAACCTTATCGGTATATTTGATAATTCCAGCGGATATTCCGGCAATCCCTCAACGTATGATAATAATATCAGGGTATATCATAACTCCGTATTTATTGGTGGTACCGGTGTTACCGGAGGTGCTGTAAATACTTATGCATTTTTCCGGAATAACACGAACAGCAGTCCCAAGAATGTGGAATTTATCTATAATAATATATTCAACAATTCAAGATCTTATTCAGTAAGCGGTACCGGTTTCAATGCAGGGATTGGTCTGGATAATAATCTTACTTATTCGCCTAACCTGCTTTCGACAGATTATAATCTCGTTTACGGTAATGGCGCCCAGTACAGATTTGGATATATTACCACGACAGCATATGCGAACAAAGTAGCATGGAACAATGCGAATGCCACCTTTGATGCTAACAGCATCTCTGGTGATCCAATGTTCATGAGTCCTGCAACAACAACTCCTGACCTGCACATTCAGCTTCCGCCTGTCAATACACCCATTGAATCCGCAGGCACCTCATTGTATACGACCACGTATGATATTGATGGAGACGTGCGCGCATCGTATACTCCTGTTGACCTCGGCGCTGATGCCGGCGACTTCCTGCCGATAGACAATACCCCACCGACTATAACTTATACGGCAGTATCAAGTATCTGTAACGGAACAAATATGTATCCCGTGAGCAATGTTGCGATATCAGACGGGAGTGGTTTAAATGTAAATACAGGCACCCGCCCGAGACTTTATTATAAGAAGCTGGCTGATGCTTCAACAACCGTTGATACCGTGAGCGGTCATACGGGTTGGAAATTTGTTGAGGCTACAGGAACTGTTTCACCTTTCTCTTTCAATATCAATTTCAGTAAGCTCAATGGTGGCATACCGGGTGCTGGAGAGTCTGTGCAATATTTTGTGATTGCTCAGGATGCATCACCACAAAACAATGTCGGTGTAAATCCGGGTGCAGTTACTATTACGCCTTCAGCAAGCAGTGTTGACTTGCAGGGAAGTACCGTTGGCGGAACGCCTGGCTCCTTTGCCAATCTTCCGTGTTCAGGAACTGTGAGCGTTGGTACCGGCGGCACATACCCTTCATTTACTACTGCCACAGGATTGTTTCAGGCATTGAATCAGGCGACACTTTCCGGGAATGTTGTTGTAAATGTTATTTCTGATATTTCAATTGAGGATGGAGCAAATGCACTGAACCAATGGAATGAATCAGGTACAGGAGGCTATACACTTACCATTCAGCCGGTAGCCGGAACAAGTACACCTTACGTTATTTCAGGAACGTATAATGGAACCGGTGCCGCTATCGCAGGCTTATTCCGGATGAACGGTGCCGACCGTGTTACCATTGATGGTCGTAACCCGGCGAACCTGCCAGCCGGTGGGAAATTCCTTACTTTCAGAAACTCCGACGCAACCGCATCTTCAAATTTAAATTCAACATTTACATTCATCAATGATGCTAAAAATGATGCAGTTCAGTATTGTAATATTGAGGGTGCCACTGTTGGAACTACCAATGGGGTTGTACTGATATCAACTGCGGCAACTTCCGGAACAGGCAATACGAATATACTGATTGATAACTGTGTTGTTAAAAATGCAGGAGCAAATAACACAACCTTACTGCCGACCAGCGGTATTGTTTCTGCAGGAACACCTACTGCGGGTCAGGAAAATGCAAATATCACCATTTCCAATAATAATATTTATGATTTCTTTAATGCAGGTGTGAGCAGCTCACTTTCATGTGGCGTAAGGTTTACCGGAGGTGTAACAGGAAATAAATCCTGCACGATTGCAGGTAACAGCATCTACGAGACCGCTGCGCGGAGTTTTACCACGGCTTCACTCGAATGGCGCGGCATATCTGTTGAGCAAACTTCATCCAACGATTTTACCATTAGCGGTAATTATATTGGTGGTTCCGCACCTCAATGCGGAGGTTCGCAGATGTCGCTTACCAGCAGTTCGGGAATCTCTTTTAATTTTGTCGGAATACGACTTTCGTTATCTGCGTCAGGAACACCTGCAAGTGTTCAGGGAAATACTATTGCCAATGTGTCGTTCAACAGTAATTCGGCCGGTCCTACAGCCAACGCAGGTATTAATATAGTACAGGGTGCGGCAAACGTAGGTACGGTTACCGGAAATACAATCGGCAGCATGAGCAGTACTAATAATATTTCTGTAACTACAACCGGCGGTGAGTTTAAAGGAATTCTATCAGGCTCGGGCGGCGCTGCCATTCTGGATGTTCGTAATAATAATATTGGTGGTATCACACTCAGTGGTTCGGCAAGCACCTTGTTCCGCGGCATTCAGATAGCCGGTACGACTCCCACAAGCCTTAATATCAGTGGCAATCATATCGGAAGCGCATCGGTTGCAAGCAGCATTCTGAACAGTTCTACGGCTGCTACCACCTATGGTATATACTGTACAACCGGCTCAGCAACTACCAATGATATACTCAATAATTATATTGAGAACATGACTGTAACGAACACCTCTTCTTCACAGCAGTTGATTGGTATTGGCATTGATGCAGGAAAGATAAATATCAGTGGTAATGTTATCAGGAAGCTCAGGTCCGATGCGCTAAACAGCAGCACCGGAGCTTTGGCTTGCCTTATCGGGATTTGCAATATTTCAACGACTGCCTCGCAGAGTATTGCAAACAACAGGATTTACGCGCTTTCTACCACATCGGGTTCGACGGCTGTGAATATAATTGGTATTTATGAAGCAATAAATACCGCAACAGGAACGAACCTCATTTCAGGCAATTACATACATTCGTTTCAGCCGGGAAATACATCCGGAGTAGCTGTTCAGTATGGTATTTACAATGCTACCGGAAATGCTTCAATTGTCAATAATATGATCAGGCTGGGGCGTAAACCCGACGGAACTCAGCAATCACAGACTTGTACGATTGCCGGTATTTATGATGTTTCAACAGCTGCAAATCCTGTCCTGTCAAACAGCGTTCTCATTGATGCTGCGGTGAGCGGTATTTCAGCTACCAATACTTATGCTTACTGGCGTAATGCCGCCTCTGGTGCCGATGATATCCGCAACAATATTTTTGCGAATAACAGTACAGGAGGTCCAACAGGTTCAAAGCACTTTGCTCTTGTTATCAATAGCATCAGTACCATTGCCGCTTTTGACAACAATATTTTCCAGTCAAATACGGGTTCCGATGTGTTCAGTATCAACAATGGAACAACTTCTCTGGCATCTCTTCAGGCTTTGCGTGCAGCGTTTTCAACCACGGCAGCACAGAATCTTCATTCGGGTGTCACTACTTTGTCGTCCATTGGTTTTATAAATGCTGCCGGTGATACCGGGGCGGTGAATCTGCATCTGAATGCCGTCACTTGTGCTTCAGGCGCCGGTGTTACGGTTAGTGGTATAACTGCAGATATTGATGGCGATACACGCCAGTCTCCTCCTGATATCGGTGCGGATGAAGGTGCCTTCAATGCACTTATTGCATCGAATGATATTTATTCACCGGTTATTACCTACACTGCTATCGGCGCTACACAGTATCTTTGTGGTCAGGTGACGACGACCAGTCTTACCGCAAATATTACAGATGTTGGTACGGCGGTTCCTGTAACAGGCGGAAATATCCCACGCATTTATTATAGGCGTTCGTCGCCTTCGTCAACGGTCTGGATCAGCACACCGGGAACATTGCAGTCGGGTAACGGCAACAGCTGCACATGGATTTTCACAATTGATTACAGCCTGCTTTCACTCATCCCGGCTTCCGGTGAGACCTACCAATACTACGTTGTTGCTCAGGATCAGGCAACCAATACTGTATATCCGAACCTCGGTTCAAGTAAATTTGATGCAACCACTCCCGTTTTCACTAATAATAATGTGAATACTCCGGTAACGCATCCTTCAACTCCGGATGCATATGTATTTGCTGCAAATACCGGCTTATCCGGCATTATCAATATTGATCCTTCATCGCAGGCAGGAGATGTGGCCGGCGTGAACTGGTTCACTTCACTTACCAAATTCGACGGACTGTTCAACAAGATTACAACAAACGGTCTGGCAGGAGACCTTGATGTACGCATCAGGGGTGCAGCAATAACTGAAGATGGGAACCAGCCACTCAATCAGTGGTATGAATACTGCGGTAGCGGATACAGGATGAAGATAAGCCCTGCAAGTGCATCTGTAAAAACCCTGAGTGGAAACCTTGGTGCGACCGGTCTGTTCTCAATATCAGGTGCTGACCGCGTAACAATTGACGGACGGTTCAACGGTTCGGGAAGCTATCTGAAATTTGAGAATACATACAGCGGGATAGGGGGTAGTGAGAATGATGTATTCAAATTCGATAATGGTTGCCAGTATGATACAATTCGCTATTGCGAAATTGTTGGGCAAACAACAAAAACGGGCGGCGGGGTCATATACTTTGCGTCAGGCAACAGCTTTATTTCCCTTGACCATAATAAAATTCACGGTGGTGCAGCCTGGGCAACGAATATAGTACTGTCGTACGCCGGGGGAACCGCAAATCATGATATGACCATAAGCAATAACGAAATCTATGACTTCCTTTACTGGAGCGGAGGTTCTGCAAACCGCTCATTTGGTATCGATATTCGTGATGGATACAACTGGACAATAACCGGAAACAGCATTTTCAATACCGGTATCAATGGGCAGAACACTCAAACCGCACTCAGGTTCCAGCCGGGGAGCAGCTCAACCGGTAATGTAATTTCAGGAAACTGGATAGGAGGCAGCTCGGCACAATGTGGTACCGGTGGTTCAGTGACATACTGGGGCAACAGCTGGGACGATTATTATAGTGGAGAGAATCAAGTAATAGCGATAGAACTGAATTGTGGAAACGTTACGGTCAGCAATAACAACATTACTAATATTTATGTTTCAAATGCTGACTATTCCGGGTTCGTGGGTATGAAGGTTCTGGGCTCAACAATTGCCACAATTTCAAATAACGTGTTCGGCACAGGGTCGAATGGTCAACCTGACAATTCTAAAATTATTCAGGTGGCGGGTGGCAGCGTTGGTTCGGGGCCCGGATATATTTACGGTATATGGAATACGAGTACTACCACTTCAATGACCACTTATGATCATAATGATTTTTACTACCTGTGGCAAAGTGGTGCAAACCCCGGAGGAAATGTGCACTGTATTGCTCATCAGGGTTCCGGTCCTGCTACTATTACAAATACTAATATTAATGGTCCACAGGCCTCTGGTGTTAGTTATAATAGTTTTGGAATCAGACTTGAGCCTATTGCATCTACATCCGGTAATTTAATTGAACACAACACAATTGCAGGACCATATATCAATAGCGCCGTGAACGGTGGCGTGGTCAATAGTGCTATTTATGTGAAGGTGCTTGGAACTCAGATGGTCAGTGGAACTATTTCACGTAATGTTGTTTGGGATATGAGGAGCGCTGAAAAAGGCGGAGCAACCGAAGGTATTTATGTATATACTACTTCAGGTGGCAATGGCAACTGGGACATTTTCAACAATCAGGTAACACTTAAAAACAACGGTAATACGACCAACTGTATCGGCTTATATGGTATTGAAGTCGATTTGCCTTCCGGTTCTACTACTAATGTGAAGTACAATACTGTTTACATTGGAGGTTCTAACGGAGGGTCGGCTGTGGTAGGTGTCGATTTCAGCTCTTATGCCTATTTCAGGCAGCCAACTTCCAATCCGGGCGATGTTATCACACTGCAGAATAATATTTTTATCAATAACCGTTTAGTCGGAAATGGATACGTATCAGGGCATTTTGCCATTGCGAACACAAATGGAAATGATGCAAACTGGAATACGAGCAATTATAATTTCCTGTTCACAAACAACGGGACATATAATAAGATAGGTCTGTGGGGCGGCACAACAGCTGCAACACTTGCAAGCTGGCGTACTGCATCAGGCAAGGATGCAAACAGTTATTCAGCAACCGTTACTACCGGCGCCTCAAATTTCGCATCCGGGCTTCTGAATCCCGATGTTGCAAACTATCTGTTTAATGATCCGCTTTCCGATCTTCACATTAATATCGCTGATGGCGAAAGTTATAAATTCATTTCTGACCGTGGTACACCTATTTCCATCACAACGGATTATGATGGAAATCCGCGTGATGCAGCAACTCCTGACATCGGTGCTGATGAGTTCCTTTCGTACGCCTGCACTGCTGTTTCAGTTGCCTCAAATCCTTCGGCAGCCTCTGTTTGCACGGGTGTGAATAATACGTCTTTCACTGTAACCGTTTCGGGAACACCGAATTATTATTATCAGTGGCAGACCTCACCGAACGGAACTGCCTGGACGAATCTTGCAAACGGCGGCGTATATGGTACTTCTGCAATTACTTCCAACACAACTTCAACATCGAATTCCTTATCACTTACAAACGTCGATAATACCTATAATAATAAGCAATTCCGTTGTGTAATACAGAACTGCCTGAACAACAATACGGTCATTTCAAATGCGGCTACACTTACAGTATCTCCTGCTTCTGTTGGCGGTACTGCTGCAGCGCTTGTATCTTCCTTATGCTCGGGCAACAGCACATCCGTCAGTTTATCCGGAAATACTGGCAGTATACAATGGCAGACCAATGCTTCAGGCACCTGGCAGAATATCAGCGGTGCAACATCTTCAACCTACAACACACCTGCACTCACGGTCTCAACATCATTCAGGGCAGTGGTAACAAGTGGTTCATGTTCGTCGGCTATTTCATCGGAAGCAGTTGTGAATATTACGAATATTCCTTCACAGCCTTCAATTATCACAGGCGACACCCTGCCATGCAGAAACTCTGTTCAGGCATACAGTGTTACCAATGTTTCAGGAGTTTCATATAACTGGACATTCCCTGCAGACTGGACTCAGGCCGGTGGTGGAACAACTAATTCTGTGACGCTGAATGTCGGTCAGGACAGCGGATACGTTATGGTTACTCCTTCCAATAGCTGTGGTAACGGAACCTCGCGAAGTATTTTGGTCAAGCCGGTAATTATAGGCACATGGACAGGTGCAGTAAGTGCGAACTGGAATAATCCGGCAAACTGGGGCTGCGGCGTAGTCCCTGATACACTTACCAATGTGAGAGTGCCGCAGGGCGTAGTGAATTATCCTGTTGTTTCATCAGTTTCTGCTGCGGTTTGTAATAACCTGCTGATTGATATGAATGCCGGTATTACGGTTCAGGCATCGAAAGATATTTCGGTGTATGGTTCGCTGATTAATAACGGAACGGTAACCTGTCCGGGAAGCTTTATTTTCAAGGGAAGTGCAAGCGCTCAGATTAACAGCCCCGCTGGCTCACCTACCTACTTCTCGTACCTTACGATAAATAAAACAGGCTCTCCGGCTCCTGTGATAAACGTGAATACCGATGTGTCAATAACTTCTTCTGACCCTGCAGCATTGGTTCTCTCACGCGGTGACCTTCGTATTAATACAGGCGGAACGATTTCATTTGTTGCGGGACCTGTTATTGGCTCCGCTGCATCTATGACCATCAACGGTGGAATCCTTTCAGGTGGTAACTATGATGTAGTAAATAATGGAACCTTCCGTGTAATCTCCGGAACTGCCAATATTGGCGGTGTTGCCGGAAATGTGTATTATGGATCGGCCGGCTCGTTAACGCGGATAGATAACGGAACTATGAATATTGCCGGACGCATGGATATTGCCGGCAGTGGTTCACAGCTTACGGTGCATGGAGGTACGTTAAAACTTTGCACAGCGGGGAATTCGGATCCCGTTTATGCCGGTCTTGAGGTAAGTGCCCTCAGTGGTCTTGATATTACTTCCGGAACTGTTGAATTACAGGCTGCCGGAAGTGCTCCGCTTGATATTAATATTGTGAATGGTGCAGGAACTAAAAGCATCACCGGCGGTATCCTGCAGTTTGGAAATAGTTCAACTGATCCTGCAACGCATTTCAGAATGTTCAATGATGCAGTTGCGTTTAATAATGTTGACATGAATAATTCGGTGGATGTTGAGCTGTTCTCGCCAATAACAATAAATGGTGGTCTGACACTTACACGCGGAATCATACTTGCAGCTGTTCCGAACACGCTTACCATGAATACAGCTGCCTCATGGTCGGGTGGTTCCGACAGCAGTTTCGTGGCCGGAACGGTTGATAAAATCGGTGATCAGGCGTTTGTCTTCCCGGTCGGAGATATACAGGGAACAGTTAAAGTATTTGCTCCTGTGGGAATATCTGATCCGACAGCATCAACAGACATCTTCAGGGCGGCTTACAGCTTTGCACCTTCAATTCACAATGCCGATCTTTCATACATGACCGGCAATCTTGACGGAACAAGTGCTGTTGAGTACTGGGATGTTCAGCGTGTTGCCGGAACTTCACAGGTGTATGTTTCTCTTTACTGGAAAGATACACTGCGCAGTAATGTTACCAATCCTGCCGCCGAGCTGGTTGCGCACTGGAATCAATCTACAAGTAAATGGGAAGATCTGGGTGCGACATTTATGCCCGATGCCATTGGCGGACATATAACAGCAACTGTTGCATCAAATAATTTCAGTCCGTTCACGCTGGGGTCGAATAAAACCTTTAATACTCCGCTTCCCGTAGTGCTTGTTGAGTTCAACGGTGAATGTGCCGGAAATGCAAAAGTGCTGACTTGGAAAACAGCATCTGAATCCAATTCGGATTATTTTGAGGTGGAGCGAAGCAGCGATGGAAAAGTCTGGGAATATACGGGACGTGTGGAAGCTGCCGGCAACAGTACTAATGTAAATAGCTATAATTTTGCCGATATGAACCCCGTTGAAGGTGCTGAATATTACAGACTGAAACAGGCAGACTACGACGGTAAATTCCAGTATTTCGGCCCGGTAGTGCTGAGCTGTTCTGATGTGAAAGTTCCCGGAATTGAAGTTTTTCCGAATCCATTCAAAGATGCATTTATGTGCACATGGTCGAACATGAAAGGCAATGTGATTATTCATGTATATAATGAAGCGGGAGCTCTCGTTGCTGAAAAATTAATTGACAATGCTGAGCAAATCCGATTCATAGATTTTAATTTCAGTAAACTGAGCGCAGGCATGTATAACCTTGAGTTTATCAATGCCGGTAGAACAGAATATCGAAAATTAGTTAAAAATTAGGTTGCGACGTAACAGACATTATTGAGCACGTCGCAGTAGTGTAATTATTTCTGAGGTCAAAAGCCGTTCCCGTTTCGGGGCGGCTTTTTTATTTATCGGGAAATTAATATTTAGTTAAAATTTACAATAATTTGTTTTTACGTTCTAAAATTAGTATATTTACTTAATAATCAAATTATTAAAAAATATTGATTATTATGATAAAATAAACAAATCTATCGATGAAATTATTCAACGTACTAAAATCACCCATTCATTTTTAATCAGGTGTGAGTTTGCAAGGGCTGGTAATGAGAGAGTTCCCATTAAGGAATTGGAATATTGAGGGTATAACCTACGGAATATTTAAAATATCATCATTCAACGAATTCTTATCTCAAAAAAAAATCCCTATGAAAGCAAAATTTATTTTTTTGACACTCCTTCCTGCAATTATCTCCTTCACAACATCTGCACAGACAACAATTCCGGTTGGCGCATCTCAAACATACACAACAATTGAAACCGCTTACGCAAGCGGAATACCGAGCACGATTACCGGAGCATACATTATTGAGTTGCAGAGCGACTATAATCCTGCTTCTGAAGTATACCCGATTACACTGGCGGCAAAGAGCGGTGCAAGTGCGGCAAACTATATTAAAATTACACCTGCAGCAGGGCAGAGTTTTACAATAACGTCCATCGGTGCGAACCATATCTTTTATCTCAATGGCGCAGACTGGGTAAATATTGATGGTATCGGGAAGAACCTTACTATTTCAGCTAATAACACCGGGGCATATGCTGCCGTGTATTTCGACGCCGATGCTACAAATAACACGGTGCAGAACTGTATACTGCAGGGTAGAAGTGCCTCGGCAACTGCAGGAGTCGTGTGGTTTGCTACAGGCACATCAACAGGAAATGATAATAATACGATTTCCTCCTGCGACATTACTGACATTACTTCTCAACCTTATAACGCGATTTACTGCAATGCCACCACATCTGCAACATCAGCAGACAATATTTCCATCTCAAGCTGCAGCATTTCTAATTTTTGGTATGCAGGCGGAGCCAGTAACGGTATTCTTGTTGCAGGATACGGTTCAGGTGGGACCACAAAAACACCCCGAAAGCCCTGTAAATACAGGGCTTTCGCTTTTTAGGGGGACACTGTGGGGGACAGTGTCGCGGACAAATATTATTTTGATTTTTTTGACCCGAAGCTCAAAAAAGGGGCACCCTTTGCTCCGAAATAGGTGGCGCTCATTAGTCCGAAATAGTCATTAAATTACATACAATGATTAGTTACTTATTTCGTAGGAACTGTCGCACTTTTACGAACATTATGATAAACGCATAATACTTGTCCATTGTCAGTAATTGTCTTTCCACCTTTAGAATGAGGGAAAATATGGTCAGCTTGATATTGAGTCCAACTAACTTGTGCTTCTTTCTCTGATTTGCCTTCCGCTAAACATTGTTGACAAAGACCATTATCGTTTCTGTAAATCTTTATTTTCTCTGCTTCATTGAAAAGTCTTTTTGAATCAAGCAATGTGAGCGAAACATTTTGTTTTGTGAGAAACTCAAAAAATATTTGACGTAATATGATATCACGTTCTTGTAAATTGTTCTGGCTTTGTTGTCTGTTGTTGCTGAATACTACAATATCAAAATCATTTTGGTCTCCTTTAAACCACCTTGCATAAAAGTTAAAGAAGAATTTGTTGAGAATAGTTTTTTCAATGTCCCCAATTACATAATGCATTTTTAAATGCCGGATAAGCAAGAAGAACGAAATGATTAAATATTCTCTTGATAATTCTTTAATCCCTGTCTTTTCATCAAACATTGGGTCGTTCTTAAAAATATCATAAAAAAGAGTTATAATTCTTATGCAATTCTTTGCTGTTTCATTGTTCTCAAAAGAATTGTTTCCAATACCATCTTTTTCAATATATTTATCAATGTAATCAGTCACTGCTGAATCTTTTAATTCTGTATAGACATCAGCTTCTTCAATTATTAAAAACCTTGTCATCAAGGTTAAATGTTGCATGCGGTTGTTGTCTCGTTCAATGATTTGAAAGAATCTATGCTTATTGGGATTTGTATCAATAGGAAGATAATTCTCATAATCAAAAGTTTCATCATCACTATATTTCACAATAAAGTTTCTTGACAAACTTGAAAGTTTAGCATGAGCAATTTCCATAAAGTTTAGTGTTTCGCCTTGTTGTAGCCGCCAAAATATGTCTGTTGCGACCTTTTGATGTTCGGCATTTTTGGGATTATCAATATTTCTGACAACATCGGCATTAATGACGAGTTCTTTAGAAATGAATTTTCGCAATTCCGCAGATAAATCTTTATAATATTTGTTTGAAAGGTCAGGGTGAATATCAGACAATGATGATGGCAGTCTAAATTTGTTATCAAAGAATTCTTGAACAGCGGTAATCCTTTGTTGTCCGTCAACAATTTCTCTTACAGTTTTGTCCTGTGATAACCGCACTTCTCTAACAACAAGTCGAGGTACATAATAACGTCTGAATAAACTATCAAACAAACTTTGCTGTTTTTTAACAGACCAAACACTTTTTCTTTGATAGGGTGGTCTGATAATGTAATCATCTTTGAATTCAAAGAAATCTTTTGACTATTTCGGACTAAACTATGCCAGCATTTCGGAGTAAAGTATGCCACGATTCCGGAGCAAACTATGCCAGTGATTCCGGAGCAAAGTATGCCACTAATCTGGCATAAATTCACTCAAAAAAGAGATAGAATATACGTGCCGGGGTCAAAAAATGTCAAAAATAGCGACTGACATTCCGGCACAAAGTATGCCACTATATTCAAGGACAACATGGGTTCGTATAAGGATAAATTCTTTATACGATGGCAAATAAAATGATAACCATGTTGCAGATCAGACGAGTTCTACAATTAAGAAAACAGGGCAAATCCAATCGCGAAATTGCCCGGGAGCTTCACATCTCACGGCTCACAGTAAATGGGTATGTAAAGCGGATACAGGATGGGCAGGAAGCAGACCAGTTACTGAAAATGAGTGACCAGGAGCTATCATCGTTCATTCAAAGCGCCAGTCCGCCGGTACCGGCGGACTGGCGCTTTGAAGACCTCATGAACCGGATACCGACATTAAGCGATGAGCTAAAAAAACGACACGCCACGCGCATGATACTTTGGGAGGAGTATCGTCAGCTTGTGCCCGAAGGGTATGGCTATACACAGTTTTGCGAACACTTGAGCCGTTTTCTTCAAACGACCAAAGCGGTTATGTACTTTGAGCATGAGCCTGCTGCCTGTATGATGTTCGACTTTGCAGGAGATACGGTTGCGTTGGTTGATCCAGAGACCGGCGAGATTAGCAGGCACCCGGTGCTTGTCTGCGTGCTTCCTTTTTCTGCGTTTACGTATATCGAAGTGCTGCTGTCGGCTAAGCGTGAACTACTGCTTAAAGCGCTGAATAATGCTTTAAGTTATATCGGCGGAGTCCCGTTATCCCTAAAAACCGACAATATGGGGCAGGTCGTGAAAAAGAGCAACCGGTATGAGCCATCGTTTGATGCATTGGCCGAGCAATGGTCGGCACACTACGGAGCCACGCTCATGGCTGCCCGTGTGAGAAAGCCCCGTGACAAAGCTTCTGCTGAAAGTCACGTTAACGCTATTTACAACCGTGTGTATGCGTCATTGCGCAATAGAGTTTTTCATAGCATTGAGCAGATTAATGAGGCTTTTTGGGAGCAGTTGGACAAGTTCAATGCCCGCAACCTTCAGCGCTGTGATTACAGTCGTCGTGACCAGTTTATCCTTCACGAAAAAAAACTATTACTGCCCTTGCCTGCTGAAGCCTTTGTCCCCAAACATAAGATTGCGGCCAAAGTTCAGAAGAATTATCACATTACCCTGGGCGAGGACTGGCATCATTACAGCGTTCATTATAAGTACATCGGGAAAACGGTACAACTGGTTTATGATTTTGATAATGTGGAAATTTACCTTGATGCAATCCGCATTGCTTGTTACAGACGCAATTACAACAGAAACGGACATACTACCCTTGAGGAACACATGCCTCCGGAACACAAGCACTATAAACGCATGAAGGGTTGGAGCCGGGAGTATTTTATTGAAAAAGCAGCAGCGATCGGGCCACACGCGGTCGCGGCGATTAGCAAAATACTCACACAACGAAACTTCATCGAACAGACCTATAACTCATGCCTGGGCGTTTTACGACTGGGAGAAAAATATGGCAATGACCGGTTGGAAGCAGCCTGTCAGCGTGCTATGGCCGGGTATAAAGTGACCTATACCGTGATTAAAAATATCCTTGAACGCAATCTCGACAAAGCATCCCTGCAAACAGACCTTTTTATCGGCATCCCTACACATGAAAACATCAGGGGTGCTGAGTTTTACCAATAAACCAAATTATCCACCTAAAACAACAACTTATGATTAACACAGATCAAACACTGGAACAACTCATGCAGCTGAAGCTGCATGGTATGGCTCAGGTCTACGGTACCACCCGGGCACTGCCATCGCACGAGCTTCCCACGGCTCACGAGCTCATGGCCATGCTAGTCGAGGCCGAACAACACGCCCGTACCGGCCAGCGCACGCAGCTATACCTAAAGTTAAGCGGCCTGCGCTATGACGCCGTGCTCGAAAATATCCAATGCTCACCCACCCGCAACCTCACCCGCAATCAATTAATCGCGCTGGCTGACGGCTCTTTTATACAGCGCTCGGAAAACATCCTTATCACAGGATCCACAGGCTGTGGAAAAAGTTATCTCGCCTGCGCCCTGGGGCGACAGGCGTGTACTCTGGGATATAAAACAATCTACCTTGGAATGAACCGCTTCGCGGAAAAACTTTCGCTATCCAAGCTGGATGGTTCCTATATCAAACTGCTTAACCAAATAGAAAAGTTCCCGTTGGTTATCCTTGATGACTTCGGGCTTACGCCGATGGATAATCAGGTAAGAATCGCCTTGCTTCAGGTGCTTGAAGACCGGTATGGAAAAAGATCAACCATCATCACCTCGCAGCTCCCGGTGAATAAATGGCACCAGTTTATTAGTGAGCCAACACTGGCCGATGCTATTATGGACAGATTGTCAGGTTCTGCTCACCGGTTCGAATTAAAAGGAGAATCGCTGCGAAAAAAATCAATTGAAAAAAAATAGTACTTTTATATACCTATTTGTCCTTTGAAATAGTGGCATAGTTTGCTCCGGAATCGTGGCATACTTTACTCCGAAATGAGTGGCATACTTTGTCCGAAATAATCAATCTTTGATGTTAATTTTGTCCTCTGTAATTAAGTACTCTTGTTTTGGATTAAATGACATAATGTTTATTTTTTAATGGTTAAATTGTTTGCTATCGTTAATTTATTTTTGGTTGCTGATAATGTGCCTGTGTGTTTCTGGCGGCGGCTTTAGCGCACTTCCGTGTCTGCCCCGTAAATATTTTTTAAAGAAACTAAAGTTTCTGTAAACCACCAAACCGCCGCATTAAAGTAGATGCAAGTTACCAGCATGTATTATATGTCTTTCTTTGTTGATTTTGCTGTTTCTTTATGTTTTTGAACTTGCACATTATTGTCAGACTTGATACCTCTTTCTGCTGCAACGTCTGTATATTCAATATTAATCATGTCAAAGGATGCTGCGTCTGTAAATGTTAACTTCTTTTTTCCGCAAACCCAAGCATAAGTTGTCAAACCAGAACTACCAGTACTTATAAACATGTTTACTCCATTAGTGTTTCCATATTTTTCTTCAAAAACTTGTCTTACAGAAGTCGCTATGTCAGTACCGGAGTTGGATACTTTGCTTGATTTTGCTGTCATAATATTGCAAATAAGTTTGGATAGTTTACCTTGAAAAAAGTTTGGAGTTACTCTTGTGTAACATTTGTAATCTGATGTCAGCAAGTAATAAACAAAGGATTCATCACCCATTAAATCTATTTTACCTGTCCGTGATAATTTATTTGCATGTTTGAGATAAATGGACTTGTCCATACTAAAGGTAAAACCTAATAGCAATGTGTCACATTGTATGCCTGAGTTTAAACCTTCTATTTCTGCGTCAGCCAATGTCTTTGTCTTAACATTCTGAGTTGCCTGCTGGTTAACATTTGTCGGTGGATTAAGGCAACCTGTCATAAGGAACGCCACAATAAATAAATAAAATGATTTCTTCATTGGTTTGGTTTTCAATATTGCTGGTAACGGGCAGCATATTGCCGCCGTGTTTTATTTTTTCTCGTCTATTTGTGCTACAACTTCTTCATCTTCTTCCATTGTCTCTGGGACATTTTGAAGTTGATATTTTTCCCATTCAAGTCGCTTTTGTTCATCATTTTTAATGGCTTCTTCAATTGCTAAAGTTTCCCTGTAATGTCGGGCTTCTGCTGTCATAGTCCATTTTGCGTTTATGTTCAAACTGTCAACTTCTGCTTTGATGTCTGCAAGTGTAACTTTGAAAAATTCTTTTCTTGGATTTACTTTATTCATCTGCATTCGCAGGAATTTTCTATGTAATTCTTTTTCAAGTCCAGGTGCATTGTCACTATATATCATTGAATGTACATCAAACTCAAAAGGTACACTTGCATCTCCTAATTCTCTCACCCTGTCTAAAGGTTCAAGCCGTCTTGTCATACCAATTTTATATACATTTTCACCAAATGAACCAATATTTGAAATGATATAAATGTTTCCTGCTTTTGTCTGTTGTGCCATAGAAATTGCACGCTGATTTTTGTCTTCGGCTATTTTCAATTTTTCTTCAAGTTCTTTTAATCTTTCCTCATATTTTGATTTTTGTTCCTCACTTGCTTGTGCAATTTCACTTTGTGCCTTTTCAATTAGTTTCTTTAAAGTTTCTTCTTCCTTTTGAGCTTCACGCATAGCCTTTTCAAAATCTCTTCGCGCCTTTTCTTCTTCTCTAATTTGCTCTTTGATTCCTCTTTGTTCTTCTTGTTCTGCCCATTTCAATTCTTGTGTAGTTACTGCCCATTTCAATTCGTCAAGTCTTGCGTTTAAATATTCAAATGTAACAACTGCATTACGAAAAGCCTTTCCATTATTATTTACAACTTGGTAAGCATCTTTGATTTTTTGTTCCAATGTTCCGTAATTGTCCTTTTTAACTTTTGAAAGTATGGAATCAACTTTACCGTTAAATGCGTCAAGGATAAAATTAATTGCTGTTTCTTTTCTATTCGTTTCAACATAGTCGCATTTTGCAGATGTCCCGTTTTTAATCATTAAACGGGTCTTCTCTCTTGAAAATTTTAACTTTTCACCCGCTTCTGTATGTCCAAATTCTTCTGCCAAATCATCTAATAAACTGTAAGTCGGCATTAAATATCTGTCGCCATAACCTTCAATGATATTCTTCATTGCCTTTACCGTCTTTTCAAGTTCTGTCGCATTTTGCATAGCTTTATATGCATCACCTGCTATTTCTTGTGCTTTCTTGTTTGCTTGTTCTATTATTAGCTGAGCTTCGGTTGTAGCATTATTTAAAAGACTAACTGCATTTTTTTTGAAAGAGGTTGCATCAATAGAGGCTTGGGCTTTTATATTGTTAGCTGAAATTGCGGCTTGTTCAAGTTCCTTTTGTGCTTTAGTTTTTAATTCATTTGATTCAATGATTGCGCTGTCAAGCGTTTGTTTTGCATTGTCGATTAATGAAGCTGCATTCCTTTCTGCATCTGCAAGAATTTCTTTTGCTTTTTGTTCTGTGTCGACAAGCCCTTGATATTTATTTAAAGCAATGTTTCTTTGTTCGAGGTCTGTAACCTGTCCAGAAAAATTTGTTTTCTCCTGTTCAGTATTTGTCAACCGTGAAGTTAAATCATTAATTGTTGTTTGTAGTTTTCTCCAATTAAGAAACCAAAGAATAACTAAAATTGTAATTGCGATAAGTGCGATAATTAAAGTTGGTATCATATTCTGTCGTGTTTAGGTTAAGCTGTCGTGTCTCGTCGGGATTTTTACCATTGCAGCTAACGCACCGACTACTGCTTTTCGGTGGCGATGTTAACCCACTGCCGTTTCCACGAAACACTGCCTGTTAAATTAATTACTTTTTTGTCCTACGAGCACCACTTCCCGCCACTGAAAGCAGAAGCCTGTTATACACCGTTTTTATGGTCTCGGCATTAATGGAAATAGTCCGTTTGCAAATGTTGCACAAGTATATGCGATGCCGTTGAACTCATTAATGTCAAGCGATATTTTGTTTCCTATTATGAAAATTTTTTCATTCCTAATTGTCTCGCAAGATAAATTGTCTACAATTACACCGTCTTTTCTAAAGTCATGAGTTATTTCATTTTGTTGTCCGTCTTTTGCAGTCCAGAATTTTAGTGAAATCCATTTTAGTCTCAAGTCGCCCGTTGGAGAATTTTTAATGTCTTTTTCTCCAACTGTCCCGTGTCTATGAACAAGACAATTTCGTAATTGATTAACCGATAAAACTTCTTCTTTTAATGGAAGTGGCTGCTTAAGCAGCTTTTCAATTTTCTCAATGAAATCAGGAATATGAAACTTCTCATTATCTATTTCAATTTTTTGTAATTCATTTTGTATGTTCTCTCGTGTTCTTGTTTGTTTTGGTTCTTGGGATAGGGAATAGATCCTTAAATATTTATAAGTCTCTTTAAAACTTTTTGTCAAACCAATGATGAAGTCCTCAAAAGCCTTTGTCAGTATCCAGTTTAGTGTAATTCGTTTTTGCTCGTTGATTGTCAATTTTGGTTTTTTGTCATTTATTACTATTGGAAAACTGTCTGTTGGCAATAGCTTGTAAATGTCAAAGTCAGATTTATCAATGGCGTTATAAATATGTGTTAGGCAGTTAGTCACCTGTTTGAGATGCAATAAAAACTTGTTTGTAACTTCATCAAGTTCAACTTTGATTTCAATTTTTTCTTCTTCCATTTGCAATTCCCGAATTGAAAATCTTATTACCTCTTTATTATAAAAGAGTTATTCTATATTTTTCTTCGTTAATTGATTTAGTTCACTAATTAAACTTGTCATTTTTTCATCTTCGCGATAAATATTCACCTTATTCACAATTTGATTTAGAAAATCTTCTGTTTTGTTTCCTGCAAACCAAGCCAATCTTTCTAAATCAAAGTGTGAATCATAAACACTAGCGAAACTAAAATTTCTGATTTCAATTGCAATTCTGCCTCTCTCAAAAAATCTATCAATTCTATTGAACCCACTTAACAACGGTGCAAACTTTTCTGTCTTTAATAATTCTGTTATTTTCACTGTGTCAAAATAGTTTTCATCACAAAACAAAGTCAATTCTCCCCACCAACCCAATAACAAACTAATTGACTTATCCCCGTCAGCAGTTAAATACCAGTGCATATCCCAAAATCCCCACGAATTGAAAGACCATCCGTTTTCAGAATCTACTCTTTTGAATCTTTTATTCGCTTCTTCTTTGAGTTTTGAATACCACTGATTGCGAATTTCATCTCTTTGCCAAAATAACTCTAAAAATGCATTCCACTTTTCAGGAGTATCAAACATCGCTTTTGCTTGTTCAATTAATTCTTTTTCCATTTCATTTTGAATTTAAGTCCATAATTCAATATATTGTTTAACGTATTCTCTCAAACGGTGATTTTCTTTTGGTAATTCATTCATTGAATTTGTCAACCATTTTACTAAATGCTTATTGAATAACCAAATTTTTGGTTCTATAGGAATTGTTATTGGTAAAAAATCCTCATATCCAATTGTAGGTTTTTGTAATGAATGGTCTGCTGGTATTTTCCAGTCAGCAGGAGTTAAATAAATTATTTGAAAGTTTTTATTGTTTGATGTATATTCAATAGCATTTTCACGATAACAATTTGGCAAATAAATTTCTTGATACCAATAACGATACAATTGATTTTCTTGGTCTTTTGCATAGTTGGATTTATTTTCAATTACAACTACTGTGTGTGGGTATTGTCGCTTTAACAAAATATCAATTCTTCCTGTTTCGGCTGTTACAATCCAATGGTCGTTTTCAGATACTTCAATTCCTATAAGTTCAAGAAAACAGTTTAAGAATAATTTGCCTTGACCGTGTTCTGAATATGGATTAATTAATTTTGCAATTAAAAAACTATGCATTGTTTCTCCAATGCCAAAAAATGTAAGAGGGTTAAATAAAATACTTTTCTTTTTGTTACTTTCATTTAACTTTTCTAAAGTTTTAAGGTAATCTTCAATTATTTCGCAATTGAGCAAAATAATTTTATTTGTTGATGATGAAATAAACGCACTAAGATTTTCAAAAATACTTTTGTTGTAGGTTATCTGCTCTGTCAATTTCATATTTTGATGAACAGAAAACTTTTGAATTATTGGGGATAATATTTCTATTTGTTGTCTTGTCATTTTTTATCTTTCAGTCTACAGTTGTTCTGTTTCTTTAAGGGTTGCACATAACGACCAGAGTCTTGCAGCCGTGTTTTTATGTGGGGTGTTAAACACTGCTCTTTCTGCCCGTACGTCAGCCCCAAAAAAATAAACATGGCTGCAATATGTCAGTTATGTGCCGTAATATTTTCTTTAAGGGCACTTCTAAAAACCAATTGTTAATATAAACATCAGATTGTTAATAACTT
>JBAXND010000052.1 GCA_037133915.1 Bacteroidota bacterium | reverse complement strand
AAAGGGGGTCAGCTTAACGCGGAACTAGGGGACCAGTTTGCGCGTATTCTCCAAATGCAATCAACAATGGCTTTTACTGCATGAATCTGATAGGGTCGCATCACTAGCATTTGCTGTTCGCTTTCAATCAAAACCATATACTTGCTAATCATTTCGCCAAGCGTACATTTTTTGAGAAACTTATCGGCAAACTCTTCAAGATAGTTTATTTTCCTATTGTTCTTGTCTGCCAATTCATATATTGGCAGAAACTGTTCATCTGCATTGAAACTGAAATGTTGGTTTTTATTGTTAGCAAAATAATAGGTTCTGTTGCTGTTGCTCACAATAAACATCTGCATAAAACACATCAACGAATTGCTGTAGCCATTTCCGGAATCATTTTTATAATCCACTATTTGCTGCATTGCTTTACGAGGGGAAATGTCTATTTTTTTTAATTCAATTTGCACAACCGGCAGCCCATTAATCAATAAAATAATGTCGTAGCGGTGATTGCTGTTTTCAGTATTGATGCGTAATTGATTTATGACCTCATAGTCATTTTTGCACCAGTCTTTGATATTTACTAAAGCGTAATGTAAAGGCGTACCATCTTCACGTTGAAAGTAGTTTCTTTCACGCAGCCGTTTTGAGGCAGTGAAAACATCAGGATTAATGATTTCTTCACGTAAACGTAAAAATTCACTTTCTGTAAGATGAACATGATTCAGTGTTTCAAATTTAGTTTTAAAGTTCTGTTCAAGCGTTTTTCTATCGAAAATATCCGGTCGATAGTTGTACTTCAACTCAGTAAGTTGCTTGATAAGGTTTTCTTCTATTTGATTTTCTTTAAACATTCAGTTTTTTGTACAAATTTACTTGTATAAATCGATTTATCATTTATTGCAATGGCAAAAATGGTTCTTTTGGTTTTTTGTTCGGGCTTTGTGCGTCGGCAAAAAACAAATGTGCTAGAATGTGCCACCGCTCTTTTAGCATGTGCCATAGCGTGCCGGCACTTACTTTCGTGCGTTTTATAATTCCCTGTCAATAATGTCGTGTTTGTTCGGAAATTTATTTTTTAAAAAGTCAGCCAATTTACCTGTATTTACTAATTCTAAAAATTTATTAGTATTGATGTGAAGGACTGTTGTACATTGTGCATTAACAGTCTGATAAGCCACATTTAAATTGTCGGCAATTTGATGAAATGCATCCGAATGCTTTGTTCCGTTTTTAATCAACTTAACAGCCGGAATAATATAGTCAGTTAATCCATCTCTATTTCCCCTTCCTCTTTTTCTTTCGAAAATTTTTTCTGTAGGCTGTTGACTAACTATATTTATTGTCAGGGGGGTAATTCTTGATATTGGTTTTATTAGTGGTTCAATTTGAAAAATCGCATCCCCATGTTCAAAGCCGTCTCGCGTAAATGTTTTGAAAACATTGATTATCGTTTTGAACTTAAATGATCCAAAAACACTTTTCAGTTTTTCGTGTTCTTGTTCTATAATGATAACAAGCTCCGGCTCGCAGTCAACAATTTCACTAACGGTTTTAAAGACTTCGGTTTTTCCGTTTGCAATAAGTAAGGCATTTTTAAACGGGTCTGTCCTTATTTCACTTTCAAAAAATCTCACGAGTTGTTTTCTTGTTTGTGGGTTGTTATGTGCTTCAGAAAATTTCATTAATTGAAGAGCAATATGAGAATACACATCGTGATTTGAAATTTCAACTTCAATAATGAACCATTTTTCTTTTTCAAAGTCAATAACAAAAGCATCAGGGATTGTTTCTGTGCCAAAAATTGATGCAATTTTTTTCTTTTTAAATAAAATAGCGTTGTCTCCGAAAAGATGCTTGTATTGAGTAAAAACAACTTTTTCAAACTCGTTCTCTTTTCCTTGAAAGTCTGTTTGAAAATATTTTATTCCGTCTTTAACTATAATGTCCATAATTATTTTTTTTTGTAAAATAAAGTGGCTACGTTGAATTGTCATTTTAAGCACGAACGCTGGGCTAATCAATTCTTAAGTAAAGTTCATTTCAAATTTGGCTTTGTACTTAAACATTGTATTTATTGTCTTTATTTTATTCTTTCTTAAACGTACACATTGGACACTTAGCCTCATTTATAAGCCATAAGTCCACATCTTTACCATTTACATTTTTATAAAACCATAATCGAAATTCATGATACTCTTTGTCATAATGAACATCAAGTGTATAGCTTTCGTTATTCAATTTTAGATAATAGGTCTTATAAAGATTTGCCATCGTGCCACTAACGACATATTCATTATACGCCATCATCTTATATGCAGTCTTAGTCCCACCAATATTTACAATTAGTGTTGAGTCCTTGGGATCTGAAACTGAAATTTCACAATATTGATTTATTGGTTTATCGGAAGCCTTTTCCCAATCACCATTACCAACGCCGACAATATCTATCCACGAATTGCTTGAATAAGTACACGAATTATGGCTGGCCATATATTCTTGAATATTAAAATCACAGTCTGTCATATAAGCAATCTGTGTCCTTAAGTTTGAAGGAAACCATTGAAAGGAAATAGAGAATTTATTATTTAGCCATGTTGTAACCTCAACGACTATTCCTTTCTTACAATTTCTATAGATTTTTGAATATTGGTTCTTGTCCCCGTCAGTCTTCTTTACGAATTCATAACCTAATTTGTCAAATTCTTCATTTGAATATTTATATGATTTAGTTAATGGATCACTCCAAACAATAAGTCGAGAATCCGTTTCAAATTTAAAATTGTCAGCACCAATAGGATTAATCTTATTTACTATACAATTCTCAAAATAGGAAATTGATTTGTCAGAAGACGTTTGGGCAAATAGATTTGTAGCCAAAATTGTCAAGATAATAAATAATGATTTTCTCATGTTAAGTTCTGCTTTAATATTGCACATATCAGTATGTTTGCGATGGGCGGGCTTTTCAGCATAAATGTTCATTCGGAGCACTGCACTTTCTGTAACCATAAAACTGTCTGTGGAGCATGAAAACTCGCCTATTTCAAATGTGTAATTATCAGTCTTCAATATTTAGTATTTTCTCATCCAAATTATTATGCAAGTGTTTGTCTTGATAGCCTTGTCACTAACGATCGGGGCTTTATTTTCGGGCGACCTCACTGCCTTGTCTAAAAGAAGGAATGTTTCTGTCCGCTGCTTTCCTGCCTACGAAGCACTGGCCGCATGCAATAAAGCCCATTATAGGCAGGTTATTTTTTTCTAAATCTATAACATTTGTAACCAATTTTAGTCCGTTTAGCTTTCTCCCACTCGTCTTTGAGAACTTCTTTTGACAGTTTGATACAATCTGCTTTAAGCAAATCAAGCTTTTCTAATTCTTTCTTTTGATGGGATTCTTTTGATTTTTCGGCAAAAGTTCCTAATTGCTCTACTAAACGTGTATGTTTCATTTCAGAATCATTTAATGAAAGGTCAATTTGGTTTATCAGGAAATCAGCATTTTTATGATCTTCAGCCAGGCCTTTATAATAATTTACAAATATTTTTTCTCTATCAGTAGCATAGTCATCGGAATCTCTGTCAAGTTTGCTTATTTCATCTACCATATTCGATATTTGTACGTTTATACTATTCATAATACTTATAAACTCGCATATGTTTTTTCTTAAGTCGTCTATCCATTTAATTCTTGATTGAGTCACATGATTACTTTTCATTTGAAATAATGCGAATATTGCAGTCAAAATGGCAATTATTAATGGCAAATAATCTTTCCAAGGTGTCGAATCTTTTTTATCATTATTACAACAACAACATTTTATTTTGGGCATAGAATATTGATAATGTTCTGAATTCATATATTTGGAGATACTGTCATTTTTTGTAGCTAAAATGTCAAGTTTGCTATTAATAATTGAAGAAAGAATCTCTTGTCTATATACACTGGATTCCATTATTAATGTT
Organism: Bacteroidota bacterium; assembly: GCA_037133915.1. Classification (NCBI taxonomy): domain Bacteria; kingdom Pseudomonadati; phylum Bacteroidota; species Bacteroidota bacterium. The sequence goes on along the minus strand of JBAXND010000052.1, from coordinate 26,158 downwards.
TTGTTTAGAATCGAGTCAATCTTGGTTGAAAAGTCTTGACCCATGACATTTGTCGAAAGTAATATCAAAATAATAATTAACTTCTTCATCTAAGTATAATTTAAAATTTATATTTCAACAATTTTTAAGTATCCATGAGTGTATCCATCTTTATTATTACTCACAGTTATAGAATATGTTTTATTATGTTCCTTGTTGTTTATGTCTTGATATTTCAAGGAGAGTTGAAATGTTGGAAATACAGGTGCAGTGATTCTTTCTCCATTTCTATAATAGTATCCATCACATGTTTCATAACATTCAAAAATAACATAATTGTAAAACATTATTAAATCCGTAAGTACATGCGGAAATTCAACTTTTGTTAATTTATTACTTACAGAAACTGGGAGTAAATATTTAATTTCCTTTTTTAAAATATAATCAGCGATTGTAAAACCACCTGCAATAGATTGAAAGTTTTTAGTTTCAAAATCAAGATTATTATCCGTAAGTGTAAAGTTAATTATGTCACTCTTATTGTTACTAGCTGCAATTTGTAATATCTCCTTAATAATTTTCGAAACATTAATATCAAATGTCATTGTTAATTTTTTCGCACTCCCTAAACCTATATTATAAAAATCAAGGTGAAAATTCTCTCCAAGTGATCCGCCTATCTCTCTTCCAATATCTTGAATGTTATGATTTTCGTCCCAACTAATACGCCAATAATTTATTGCGATGAGTGAACCTAACCTTTCAGCTTTATATCTTATTTCATACCCACTTATAAGAATACTTGGTAAGTAGATTGTCTCTCGCTGTTTTCTTACTTCTATTAACGCTCTGTAAGCAATAAATAAACTTGCTATTACTGCTATTGAAGATATTAAATTTATAATTGTTGTAATCAACATCATTTTCTATTTGTTTTCCAATTACTTTTAAAATGACCTGATTTTGAGCAGGAGTCCAATTATTATTATTTTGAGTTGAATTCTCATTTTTTTTAATGGATGGTAACGTTCTGCAGCTTTATTTTCGTGCGGCAACCCTGCTTTATCTAGAAGAAGGAATGTTTTTGTCAACGGCCTTCTGATCTAAGAAGCACGTGCCGAATGAAAAAAACCGCGATTATCGGCGGCCTTTCTTTTTGTCAATTAATTCAATCTTCATTCTAAACAAAGTGAAAAAACATCATTTCAACTTTTACTTGGTTTTTTTCATCGTCTTTTTGCCGAAATATGAAACTGAAGTTTGAGTCATTATTTTTACTAATAAAGTTCACATAATATTCGTGCTTTTTCCCTTCAGTTTCTATTTGGTCTATAACATCTGAAAACGCCTTATTATCAACGAAAAAAATCAAAGCAACTTTAGTATCTCTCCATGATATGTAATTGTCGAAAAGTTGATTGATCGTTTCATGAAAACCTTTTGCACCCTTCCACCATTTACATTCAGCAATAAATAAGTTATTCCCTTTATCGTCTTTTAATATAATGTCCGTTTTACCTTGTCTATTAAAAGTTTCTCCTGTAGCAGTAGTTCGTTCGTATCGTCCAGTTAGGTTTGTAAGAAAGTGGTCTCTTAATCCTTCCTCATCCTGACTTTGGTATACTTTCGGCTTTTGTTCTAAATCCTTTCCGTATTGCTTTATTGTAGTGAGAACATCTTTATAAATTTCGTCTGGGAAATCTATATTAGGTATAGATTTCTTTTTTATTATTGCTGTTGATGTGAGTTCAAAGTCATCATCATAAATACTTTCATAACCTTTATCTGTCAAGCGGAAACACTCAAGTCCATCTTTTTCATAAGTCATATAACCACCGTCTATTAAAACATCCGCGGCCGCGGCAAACAAGTCCCGCTCTTTGGGATTAAATTTTGGAATTATATTGTGGTAAAATAATCTGAGCATAACAATGTGCCCTGCTCTGCTATTTGTTTTCCTGAACTGGTCAAGTATTATTTCTGCTATTTCATTTTTAGTTTTCATGTGAGGTTGATTTATTTGTATTGTCTAATATTTAAACGGTCGTTGTTAAAGTTTCAGATACTAATATTCATCCTTATGTTTTGCCTAACAAAGCACACTTATGCATGTACACTGCTGGCCGCTAACCGTAAATTTGACCTCATTCTTTTCATCCCAATTCAAAATCATCAAACGGCGACTTTATCTTTATCTTCTAAGCGATTTGTTGCTTTCATGCGTGTATATCTCCGTCGTCTTGCTGCGCTTGTGTCCCCAAAACTCCTGTATGTGAATCAAGCCCGTGCCCGGTTCCAATAAATGCCTAGTGTAAGAATGCCTCAATTAATGATGTTTTACCACATTTAATATCTTTGCTAAAGATATGCTTTTTTAGTACTTGCGACAAAGACGCTTCCGAATATTTATCCCCACGTATTTGCCCTCAAATAAATAAATTGCCGGACGGTACTCCCGTTAATCGTTCTGTAACATCTCAATTATCTTTTCCGAAAAGCGTACAACCCTGCCCTTCTGTAATCGGTAAAAAAGAATGCACCACTTCGGTAAATGGGATGCAGGTTTTCGTCAATTTTGCAGTTTCAACTTGCTCATTTCTGCCCATATTTTCCCTTAACGGCTGAAAAAACCTTCACAATACAAAAATATTTTTGATTTTATATGCCTCATTATCAATGCATAGTAATTTATTTTCAATAAAGTTGTTTTTATTTGTATTTTAAAGCAACTATTTGATTACATTTGCCGTCTTCTAATTTCAAATAGGTTCAATATGAAAAAATCATATCCGAGAATTGACAAGAATCAAATGAGCAAAATAACTGTGAAGTACTTTATAAATTTCAATCTTAAAGAGTCGTCAGATAATGGTGATAACGCTGACGGTATAAGTAATAATAATATATCCGGGCCATTACATCCTTTATATATCAAGATAACTTTCAAAAGAGCAACTACTCAATTGAAAAGCTTGATAAATGCGGATTTTACTTCCGTGGAGCATGCCGCATACCACTGTGAGGGGTTAATGGAGATGGAAGCCGCTATGATATCTGATGTTATTTCAAGAGAATATCAACGATTGGGTGAAAAGTTCAGCTTAAAGGGCATAGCCGAAAAATGCAAGCCTTACAGTCAAGGGCTGGCAGAGTATTTTTTGACAAATTTTTTAATTACGGATTATAATAAAGCTATTGGACAATCCAAATCGAAGTATATCCCCCTGCTGTGTTGGAAAGCAAATGATGCCGAACCTTCGATATACTTTGATGCGGCAGTCAAACTGCTTGGAGAAATACCCGAATTAGTAATACTCAAGGAACGGTTTGACTTATATGAACTTTTTGAAACTGTAATGCGTGAAAACCATTTGACCAATAAACAAGTTGTAGAATGGGCATACGGAGACGCCAAGGACGTTTTCAGCCAAAAAGCGCTATCAAGTAAGATTAAGATTAATCATGTGGCTAAGATCATTGCGGCCATTGATGAACAGGTCAAAAGAATTGTGTGATTTTTTTTATTCAAAATGTTGCTTTAAAAAATAAATAAAGAATCCTTAACTAAACCCAAACAAATATGACAGAAACACTACCTCGTTTTGCGCTCATCCCTTACGAAAAGATGGATGAGCTGATGGAAATGATGAAAAAAATGCAAACATTCCTACATCAGGGAAATAAACAAGAACAGGGCGCTCTTGATGATTATATCCTTGAGAAAGATGCTAAAGTACTATTACAAAAAGGAACAACATGGTTCTGGAACAAGCGAAGGTCAAAAGAAATTTCAGGTAAGAAGGCCGGAAACCAATGGTATTATTTGAAAAGTGAAATTCTAAAATTCATTGAAAATGGGAAAACAGCGTAATCAGCCATGCCCACTTTTAAAGTATTACGCATCAGACAGCTCACCTCCTATGATATCGTATATGCTATCGAGTGGTAAATAACCTAATAATAATACCTTAAAAATTGCAAAATGAAAATACAATTTACTATTAGTCCTGAAAACATCTCTGACTTTGCAGGTGTTCTTAGTGAGAATGAAATGAACAATAAAATTGCAGGTAACACCAAAGACGGCAACGTGCTGATTGATGTGTTCCCCTCCCGTGACAACCGGGACAGCCTTGAAGACCTTGAGGAGCTTGCAGAAACCGATGAGTAGTAACCCGGAGCGGCAGGACATAATCCTGCCGCTCCATTAACCCTTATTATATGAGAGATAATAGACAGAACATTCTTGATAATACCAATAATGGCCTTGCCATTTTCGAATATTATATACCACAGTTGAAGGAAAGCGGAACTGCAAAAAACTTCAAGGCGCTGTTTCGTGATGATGGTCACAGCGCAGATGCCAATGTATTTGTTCCCCCTAAAAGCTCAACTTGGTGCTACCATGATTTTGTTACCGGTGAAAACCTCAATCCCTTTGACTTCGTCATGAAGCTCCGGGATTGCGACTTTAAAGAAGCAATAGCAATTATAAGTAAGGATATGCTTATGGATATTCCCGTCACAAGTCAAAAAAAGGTTATCAATACCAGCGCAATTGAAAATTTCAATCTGGTGCATGGAAATGACTACAGCTATTGGCTCGACTATGCGACTGAGTCGGCAATAATGGAAGTTATGTCAAAGTTCAAAGTTCAGGCGCTTGATTCATTTACCTTCACGAAGGGCAATAAGCAGTTTCGCATAGCTGCCAAAGCAAGCGATCCTCTTTTTGGTTTTCAGATTTCGGATACTTGCTGTAAAATATACCGACCAATGCCCACAGGCAAGCAGGTTAAGCACCTTTGGCTTGGCAAGAAGCCCGAAAGCTATCATGACCTTTATGGCATGGATTTGCTGCCTGAGAACACTGAGTTCATCCTGATTGTGGAGGGGCTAAAAGATGCAATTGTAGCAAATGCACATGGAATAGTTGCCGTAGGTGCTGACAATGCCGCAACGAGGCTACAGGCAGAAGACGTTGAACTGCTGCAGAAAAAATGCCAACACCTTATTGTTTGCTATGATATTGACCTGCCGGGAAAAACTGGTGCCATGAAAACCGCATCTGAACATGGTCTTCATAATTTGATTTTACCTGAAACGCTCATTAGTGAAGGTGGAAAAGACCTATCAGACTTCTTTAAACTCGGCCATGCAGTAGATGAGGTATTTCAACTTGTTCAAGCGACCATACGAGCTGGTATCGTAAAAAAAATAGACCAACCTCAAACAGAGGAACGGCGGCTCTCAAAATTTGAAAAAGTTGAACAGCTTATTTCCGAAACTTATGACTTGCGCTATAATGAGGTTTCAAGTGAGATTGAGTTCAAACTCCACAATAGTGACGTTACAGAACACACGCCATTGAATGAGGATAATGTTTACCGGTTCTTGCAACACAACAATATTGAATTCTCCATGTCAAAGCTTAGCTCACTACTCCGATCAGATTACGTTTCCCGATTTAACCCGTTCAAATATTATTTTGAGCATTTGCCGGAATGGTTGCCGAAGTCTGACCCTGATTATATTCAAACTCTTTGTGGGTACATCCCTGTGCAAGATAGTGTACGGTTCGAGGTACAGTTTCGCAAAACACTTGTACGGACAATTGCCTGTGCGCTCACGGATACAACCATAAACAAACAAGCTCTAATCCTTGTGCATGAAGAACAGAACAGCGGAAAAACGACCTTTATCCGTTGGCTTTGCCCTAACTTTCTTAGCAAATACATTGCTGAAAATATTTCGACTGATAAGGATAGTCTGATTGCCCTGAGTGATAATTTGATGATTAACATGGACGAGCTGGCAACACTTTCAAGGGCAGAAATCAATTCGCTAAAAAGCATGTTCAGCAAGGAAACCATCAAAGTACGCCGGCCTTATGACAAGACGGCCTCCTCAGCTCCACGCAGGGCAAGCTTTTTCGGCTCAACTAACAAGGCTGAGTTCCTGACTGATGAAACAGGAAGTGTGCGTTGGCTTTGCTTTGATCTCACAGGCAGGATCAATTGGGATTATAAAAAGGATATCAATATTGATGACGTGTGGCGTCAAGCTTATACCTTGTATAAAACAGGCTTCAAATATGAACTTACCGCCGATGAGATAGAAAGCAATGAAAAGGCCAATCAACAGTATCAAGTGACGACTACCGAAATTGAATTGATACAAAAGCATTATACACCGGGAACAAAAGAGCTTCACGATGCTTTTTACCAAGCTACGGACTTTCTCACAAACCTTGTGGAGAAATACCCTGCTGCAAGATTAAATACAAGCAGCATTGGTAAGGCTCTCAAGCTACTTGGGTTTGAACGGGTATGCAAACGATCAGACAAATATCCGGTAAAAGGCTATTTCATGCAATTTGCAGAAACATCAGTACAAAATGGTGACTACACTACTACGCCCTTCTAAAGGCCGTGATAGATAAGGACACACGTAAGTAGTAGGGATAGATAAACAGCGATTTTCAGGCGCACTACCTTACTTCATAATTCAAAGAAAGTAGTAACGTAGCCATGTAGTAATTGGCTTTTAAAAACAATCAACCAAATGATAACAAAGAAATGTGAAAATTGCGGCAAGGACTTTTACGCACAGAGAAACGATGCGAGATATTGTTCCTCCACATGCCGGAGCACAGTCTGGCAGAGCAACAAAGCTGCCAATGGCGAAACAGAACAATTTCGGAACCAGTTGAAAGGACTGGTGGAGAAGGCTCCGGTTCCGGTTAAGAAAACCATTTTCGAGTCGGTTCCGAATAAAGAATACAATTCCATTTTGGGCAAGTTGGTTTTAAAGAATGACTATGTTAAACGTTTATTACAACAGAAACAAACGTTTATACATCAATTAAACTTATTATCAAACCCCGGCAATGGAGGTATTACACTCACAAGCACAGGGGCAGGTGCATATATTGGGTATATTATACCAAACTCCAACAAGTACGACGAAAAAAAATGCAGAAAAAATGCAGCAATAGGAGGCTTTTTAGGTCTTATAGTTGGCGGAATAGGAGAACTTTTTACTAAAGATAAACGTGACAGGAACCGAAAGGCTGAAATAGATAAAACAAACGTTTATTTGGATGAGCTAAACGTTAAGCTATCATCAGCAAATGTTGAAGTTAACGACCTGAAAGCCTTGTTGGGCAAGACACAACGTTTATTGACAATCGAAAAAGAAGTCATTGAAGAACCGGTTATAAATGAGGTAATCCAACTTGATTATCCAACGAATACTGTCAACGAAGGGCATGAAATAAACGTTTGCAAACAGATAGCTGTCCCGGCGGAAACGTTTGTAAACGGTAATGCGAATAGTAAAATCATTAGCAGTGCAGATTTGGCGGCGCTGGATTACCCGGCACTAAATTTCACAGGTCGGTGGCGGCATATATTCGGGTTGCCTTCCGTTAATTTCCATTGTGCCTTGCATGGGATGGCCGGGGAAGGCAAATCCACTTTTGCACTGCAACTCTCATACTATCTGGCGGAGAACTTTGGCCCCGTTATCTACGTGAGTGGCGAGGAGGGATTTTCAAAAACGATGAAGGATAAAATTGTAAACAATAATGCCATCAGTGATAACCTTTGCCTTGCCGACCTTCGGACTTACGCAGACCTTGTAAACGAAGTAAAGCCTCAAACATATAACTTCATCGTTATTGACAGCCTTGACAACATGCGTATTGGTGCGCTTGAACTAAAAGAACTTCGCAAGCTCTATATGGATTCAGCTCTAATTACAATTTCACAGTCCACAAAAAATGGCAAGATTAGAGGCTCTTACGAGGTTGTTCATGATTGTGATATTGAAATCAACGTTGAGAATGGTGTGGCTATAACGGAGAAAAATAGATTCGGAGAGAGGGGGCGCACTTTTCAAGTCTTCGCAGCAAATAAGCCAGATGCAATGATGCCCCAAATTACAAATAAGGTATAAGGGCGGGGTAACAATCCGGTCGGGGAAGATAGTGCGCTACACATCGCGAAACGCTGTTCCTCGACCTGATTGGGTTGCCTAATGAAAATCAGGCGGACATTCAGCACCGATTACACTTATTTCTTAGATTTTATCCTCTTGTTTTCGGCATCTACAAGAATGTTTCGTAATGCGTTCATGTCGTTACTCAATTTTTTCTCAACTACTTTGGAATAGATTTGTGTTGTACGCATGTTCTTGTGCCCAAGCATGGAACTTACGGATTCAATAGAAACGCCATTGGTTAATGCCACTGTTGTGGCAAAGGTATGACGGGCAATGTGGAAGGTTAGATTTTTGTTTATCTCACACAAATCAGCCAGTTCCTTCAAATAGGCATTCATTTTTTGGTTAGATGCAACGGGAAGCAGGGCTCCGGGAATACTTTTGGGTACGTCACTGTATTTCTCAAGAATTTCAAGAGCCTTTGGCATTAATGGTACCATCGACTTGGTTTCTGTCTTCGTACGGTTTAAATTTATCCACTTGTGCTCATCTATCCCTGTTACGATATGTGCCGCCGTTAGTTTTTGGACATCTATATAAGCCAGCCCCGTGTAGCAACAAAAGACAAAAACATCCCGCACCATATCCATTCGAGGCACAGAAAGCACTTTATTCTCCATGAGGGTGAGTTCTTCCATGCTCAGAAAAAAACGCTCCACGGGTTTTATTTTACACTCAAATTTGGCAAACGGGTCTTTATCAAGCCACTCATATTTTATTGCCATATTGATTACCTTTCTAAAGTTCTTGATGTACTTCATAGCCGTGTTATGATTACAATGGTGGCTGGTCTTCAAGAAGTGCTCAAACCCTGAAATGAAATCGTACTTTAATTCTGCAAGAAACATATCCTGACGATGATACTGTCCCTGCATAAATTCTTTCACATGCGACAAGGTCGTATCATACCTCTTTGCAGTAGCAGGGCTATATTCAGTCCCGACAAGTTCCTTTAGTTTATTGTTGTGGAATATGAATGTTTGAAATACTGTTTTTGCATTGCTATCTCGGCCAAGGAAACGGTCTTTGATTTTAACCGCACTCAGTGTCTCATTCCGGTCAACCATATCCCGGCAAATCTTGTTAACTTTGGTTTTCATGCTATCAAGATCCTTCTGTAGTTCTTTAGCATCCGTTTTTGTTCCTGCCGGATGTCCAAGACTCCATCTCAAGATGTCAAATCGTCTGTTGGTAGCAATCTCAGCTCGCTCACCATCCACTGTAACCCTCATGAATACAGGGGCTGTGTTGTTTTTATCTACTTTGTCCGTCCGCTGATAGAAGGATACCGAAAAGGAGTTTTTTTCATTCATAGCAATACAGGTAACCGATTTGCCACAAAAGTAATAATAATTCAATTTCAAACTTAAAATAATAATATTTTTATAATATTGATTTTCAGTTTTTTAAATCACATTCGGTTACCTATTGCCATTTTTCGTAGAGGTAACCGAATAGGGTACCTAATATAGTGAAAAAACGTGAATAAATATGAAATATTGTGAAAAGAAAAAAGGCTCAAATCATTCATTTTGAGCCTTTTTGCAACATTTTGACTGTTAATCCGTGGAGCTGGAGGGATTCGAACCCTCGTCCAAACAAGAAGCAGAAGTGCTTTCTACATGCTTAGTTGCCGCTTGATTGTCGGGAAAGAGCCGGTGGGCAACCGTCCAACCCTTTCCTTAGTCCCTTAATTTTCATTCGCACATCAGGACGCTGTACAAACTATCCCGGCATTTATGATGTTCCGGTCGGGACACCGCTGGGCAGAGTTTCCCGGGGAACAGCCAACCGCTTAATTCTAAACTAAGCAGCTAAGGCGTAATTGTAATCGTTGCCATTTATATTGGCGTATGAATTGGTTTTTACGGGCCACTCTCACAAACACCCGGCATGCTTACAAGTCCACTAACCCTGCTGTCAAAACCAGTCAGCCCCTTGCGGATGCAAAGATACAAATTTCTCAGCAATATCAGGGAATATGCGGCATTTCATCATCAGAGCACGAAATTTTAAATTATAAATTTTAGATTTTAAATTATAACCGGACAAGTTTACCCGAATTTTTAATTCAATTTAAAATTCAACATTTATAATCTAACATTTATTTCGTTTTGTCCGGAAATGGCGGCATTTCAGGAAGTGGCTTGAATTTCTTCATGTCTTCCTTTATCAGTTCTATCGCCTTATTTAACTGTTCATCCTCGCCGGCATATTCCTTCGATGGGTCATTGTCGATGACAACATCAGGGTCAACGCCATGCCCTTCAATGATCCAGTTCTTGCCTTCGGTATCAAAGGGTGCAAATTCAGGTCTGTTCAGGAAACCGCCATCAATAAACGGGAGTGAGCCTCTTATCCCAACTACACCCCCCCAGGAGCGCATACCAACCACTTTACCCATGTTCAGATATTTAAACTGATATGGGAACAAGTCGCCATCACTGGCAGAATACTGGTCGATGAGACAAATTTTAGGTCCAACCACCATTTCAAGGCGACCGGGCGATGAACGCGTGTTACGTGCCATAGTCATCATGGTCATTTCACGATTCAGGCGTTCAATAATCATCGGAGATACATTGCCACCGCCATTGCCCCGGTCGTCAATAATCAAGGCACTCTTCGTCAGTTGAGGATAGAAGTGTTTTACAAATTCATTCAGACCTTCAACACCCATATCCGGAATGTGGATGTAACCAACTTTTCCGTCGGTTGCATCGTTCACTTTTTTAATATTTCCCTGAACCCAGTTGTAATAATACAGTCCGCTTTCATCATCGACCGGCACCACAATTACTTTATGTCCGCCATCGGCAGAGGCAGTGCTGTTGAGTGTCAACTCTACCTGCACACCCGCCATATTCACCAACGATTCGTAGATGTTATTCATGCCGTTGGTTGGCTTTCCATTCACGGCAATAATAAAATCGCCTTCTTTAGCATCGACACCAATTTCGGTAAGCGGCGAACGGCTTTCTTTGGTCCAGTTCTCGCCTTTCAGAATCTTGTCAATTCTAAAATATCCCGATTTATCTTTACTGATTTCAGCACCCAGTAAACCCAGTTCAACACGGCCGGGCAGCGGTCGGTCGCCACCGCCTGTGTATGTGTGTCCGCAACTTATTTCACCAATCATCTCACCAATGATATAATTAAGGTCGGCACGGTTATTTACATAAGCAACCAGCGGCTCGTATTTTTTAAAGACAGCTTTCCAGTCGGCGCCGTGCATATTGGGATCATAAAAGAAATCGCGCATCTGACGCCATGCCTCGGTATAAATTTGCTTCCACTCCTCTTTAAGATTCACCATTACCTGCATGTTGCCCAGGTCGGCGAAGTCTTTTGCATCTACTTTTGATTTTGGAAGGTCAGTTACTGCGTATTTTTCTCCAATATGGACAAGCATTTTTTTCTTGTTTGCCGAGATTTCATAGCTGCCGTATTCGCCCAGATTAGTCTCTTTCTTTTCTTTCAGATCAAACACCATCAGTGATGTTTTGGGATCATTCGCAGTAGTGCGGCAGTAATACACGCAGTTATCGGCAGTTTGAATATTCCAGTATGAACCTGCAGTTATGGGCAAACCGATGATGCGGTCAATAATGCCATCCTGATCAACGGTTACTGTAACCGCAGCCGCATCTTTGTCTTTTGTATCTTTAGTGTCTTTGCTGTCTTTATCATCAGTGTTCACCTCATCATCAACCGATTTAAAAGGACTGGGTGTAGCTTTTGCCAGAGTAACAAAATACACTTTTGCCATATTGGAATAAGAGTGATTCCATTCCGTCCATGAGTAGGTTGGATTAAAGTCGCGGTTAGAAGAAAAGAACAGGTATTTGCCATCGGGACTGAACACGGGTTCGCCGCAGCCGTACCATCCGTCGGTAACCGCAAATTTCTTTTCGCTTGCCATTTCATAAAGATAAATCTTGGTTTCTGAAGTTTTGTCGGGCCTTGCATACGCAATCCATTTGCTGTCGGGCGCCCAGCTAAAGTCGGTAAATTCCCAGTCTTTAGAAACATCAACCTGAACTACCTTTTTTGTGTCAACATCGATGTACTGCAGACGAAGCATTTTATCTGCCCACAACAGTTTCTTACTGTCGGGCGACCATACCGGCTGATATTTATACGTATCGCTTTTTGAAGTGAGCTGTGTGGCATCTGCAGAGCCATCCTGCGCGATGACATAAATTTCGTCTTCACCTGTTTTATCAGAAATATAGGCTATCCATTTTCCATCGGGCGACCAAGCCACATTGCGGTCGTGTACGCCGGATGTCTGTGTAAGATTCCGGGTAATCCCGGTTTTGGCAGGGACTGTCCAGATATCGCCGCGGGCTCCGAAACCAATTCTTTTTCCGTCGGGCGAAACCGAGAACGTATTAATATATTTTGACGCGTCTTTCAGCTCAGTGCGGCCGGCATTCATATCATCAGCAATCTGAATAGTTATCTTTTTTGATTCCTGCGTTTTTATATCAAAGGCATAAATAAATCCACCATTTTCAAACACTATACAACTATCGCCCGCCGAAGGAAACTTAATATCATATTGTGTAAAATCGGTCACCTTCTTTATTTCTTTCGTATCGGTGTTGTATGAGAACATGTTCATGGTTCGGTCGCGGTCCGAAAGGAAATAAATGATATTTCCGAACCACATCGGCATAATATCCTGCGATGCGTTATTGGTGATATTTACTGTTTGTTTAGTAGCAAAATCATAGATGCGGATATCGTCGGCCATGCCGCCTTTATAATATTTCCATGTTCTGAATTCGCGGAAAATATGATTGTAAGCGAGTTTTGTTTTATCGGGAGAATAGGAGCAAAATCCACCGCAGGGCAGCGGCAGTTCTTCGGGCATTCCGCCCTGGTCGCTTATCGCGAAAAGCTGACCTTTAAAATCATTGAATGTTTTCATTCGCGAACGAAAAACAACAGTATTGTTATCGCGCCAGGTCATAACAATATTATTGGGTCCCATACGGTCGCTGATATCGTCGCGGCCCAGTGTAGCTGTGTAAGTAAGACGTTTTGGAACGCCACCTGTGGCAGGCATGGTATACACTTCCGTATTTCCGTCGTACTGCCCTGTAAAGGCAATGTTTTTACCGTCGGGCGAGAAACGTGCAAACATTTCATAGCCGATATCGGAAGTGAGTTTGCGCGCCATACCGCCTTTTTTATCAACGGTGTAGAGGTCGCCGGCATAGGTAAACACAACCTGATTCCCGCTGATAGCGGGGAAACGCAGCAATCGGGCTTCATTTTGGGCCTGTGCTATGTTAAGAAAAGCTATGGTCAGGAATGCTGTAAGAAGAGAGATTTTTTTCATTTCTTCGAAGATTTGTTATTGCTAAAGAGCAAAAATAACAAATTTTGCTAGCCTTCGAAGGTAAATGATAGCTGGAATATTTTTGAATTGAGTCTTTTCACACTATTTGTGTAAATACTGTCTTCGCGTTTTAACAGATCGCGCAGACCGTATGACATTTTAAGTTCTATCCCAAATTTGAAATACGTAAGATAGAAGTCGCATCCCGTACCAATTTCGCCGAGGTAATCACTTTTACGAAGTTTAACGGGCGCTTCATTCAGATTTTTATTTTTCTTATCGGCCTGTGAAGCCATATCGATTACATATTTTGCGCCACCCACCACATAAACCTGAAAGTTGGTAAGTCGTCTCGATTTATATTTCAGCATCAGCGGAAATTCCATAAATGTTGACTCCACCCTTTTTACCTGAGTGGTAACAATAGAATCCTTCAGTTTTACCGAATATTCGAGACTGCGATCGCCAAACGAAAGAGTTGGAATGAAACGAATGTTGAAATGGTCGGCAATACGCAGGGAAGAAACAATACCGATGTCGAAACCGAAATCGGGTTTTGTGGTTATTCCTATCAATGAATCAAACTGGTGTAAATCTGACACCGGTTTCACTGCAAAGTTCATCTGGTTCACGCCAAGAATAAATCCGAAGTGGTACACACGTCTGTCGAACTTAGGCAGGTTCTCAATCTGAGGATGTCGTTGCGCGTACAATTCAAACGGCAGCAGCGCCGCAAGAATCAAGGCCAGAAACATTATTTTAAATGAGCACTTCAATAGTTATAAATTAGGTAACGATGCAATAACGCAATCTTGTGATAATTATTTCATTTGCACTAAATGACCATTAAAACAAGGCAAACAAACGCATTTCGCTGCTGAACGTTACGTTTTGCTTCCCGAATAAATGGTTGCAATACCGAAAGTCAGGCGATGTTGTTTTACGTTATTATAGCCGCAACGTTTCATTTTATCGAGAAAATTTATCCCGTCGGGGAAAACCAACACAGAATCAGGCAAATAGGTATATGCCTGGCGGTGTCCGGAAACGAGTCGACCAAAAAAAGGAAGGATGTATCGGAAATAAAAATTATAGAGTTGTTTAAACGGGAATAAGCGTGGTTTTGAAAATTCGAGAATAAAAACAGCGCCATTCGGCTTTGTTACGCGCGCCATTTCGCGCAGTCCTTGCTCCAGATCACCAAAATTACGGACACCAAATGCAACCATCACGGCATCAAAGTCGGCGTCAGCAAACGGAAGCGCTTCGCTGTCGCCCTCAATAAGTTCAATTCTGTCGTCCAGTTTTTTACGGATGAGTTTTTTTCGTCCCACTTCAAGCATCTGAGCTGAAATATCAACGCCTGTAATTTTATGGGCACCGGTTTTAAGAGCTGCAATGGCGAGGTCGCCGGTGCCGGTAGCTACATCAAGGATGGTTGCAGGATGCAGTTTTTTCAACGTACGTACCAATCTTTTGCGCCAGCAGCGGTCAATCCCTAAGGAAAGGAAATGATTCAGAAAATCATATTTGGGCGCAATGTCATTAAACATACGACGCACTTGCTCTTTCTTTCCTGCGGAATCGACTATGGCCATTCTATAAGGTCTTAATAAGCGGTGGGCATTAGGCTATTGAGTTATGAACATCCGGAAGTCGCGCCATGGTTTCGGCAAACAGTTTTTCTTTATTAACGGGCACTACTCCTACTTCTTCACATACCAGACCTCCGGCAAGGTTTGATAAGAAAGCAATATCAAGTGGCTCCATTCCCAGCGCAAGGCAAATTGCCGCAGTTGAAATGACCGTATCGCCTGCACCTGAAACATCGGCGATATTGCGAATTTCGGCAGGAATAAGCTCCGGTATATATTTACGTTTAAAATCGCGGTAGCTCACCAAAACACCTTTTTCGGCAAGTGTTATCAGCAAAATATCGATGTTTTGCTTTGCCTGCAGGCTGGCAGAAACGCGTGACAGCGTATTCATATCAGTGTTCATCGCATCAAGCTTAAGACCTTCTTTCATTTCCTTAAGGTTGGGTTTGAACAGCGTAATATCAATATAATGATTGAAGTTTCGTTTCTTTGGATCCACTACTACGGGGATATTCATCCGTCGTGCTTTGCTTACAACCGCATGAATGAGCGATGCGCTGATTACACCTTTGTCGTAATCTTCAAATAAAATAACATGCGGCTTTTCGGAATCAAGCAGCGAAAAGATGGTCTGCGTAATCCCTTTCGTTTCGTCCTCAGTGAGATCGGAGGTTACTTCTTCATCAACGCGCAGCATTTGCGTGTTGTTGCCAATAATGCGAAATTTAGTGGTTGTGATACGACTGCTGCAGCGGACTATTCCGGCAGTTGATAAGCCCCGTTCCTTCATCAGGCAAATAAACTGCTCTCCTTTCTGGTCATCACCTATGACAGAGCACATGATAGGGAATGCGCCCAGTGACTGAATATTCAAAGCAACATTGGCAGCGCCGCCAAGCCTGTTTTCGCGGTTGTTGACAGTAACTACCGGCACGGGTGCTTCGGGTGAAATACGATCAACTTTACCCCACAGGTAAGAATCAATCATTACGTCGCCAATTACCAATACCTTAAGTTTGCTGAATGAATCAAACAAGCCCGGAAGATTATCTTTTGTTAGCATACAATACGTTTATCAGGCATTAGGCGTCATCAACAATTTTATACATCTTGTAAAATGAACATTAGTGCCCTTTGAATACATTTTTATTTAAGGCAGGCCAACGCTTCCTTTATCCTGCGCGCTGCTTCAATCAACTGACTGTCTGACGTGGCATATGATATCCGAATGCAGTTCGGATCGCCAAAAGCCGAGCCGGGTACCAGAGCTACGTGTACTTTGTCTAACAAGTAAAATGAAAGATCTGAACCATCTTTTACCAATGTTGTTCCATCTGATTTTCCATAGTACCAACTTACATCAGGAAACACATAGAATGCGCCTTCAGGAATATTTGTTTTAATGTTAGGAATTTCTTTAAGAAGCTCAATCAGCAGGTCGCGTCTTTCGTGAAAAGCCTGCAGCATGACGCCCAACTCTTTTAATGCATCAGGCGCTGTGAGAAGTGCTTCAAGTGCGGCTCTTTGAGCAATGCTGCTTGGAGCAGAAGTAATTTGACCCTGCATTTTATCACAGGCCTTGGCAATGATTTTAGGTGCGGCAATATAACCAATGCGCCAGCCCGTCATGGCATATCCTTTTGAAACGCCGTTTACAATAATAACCTGATCTTTTATCGCGGTAAAGCGTGCAATACTTTCTGTTTTGCCTGTAAAATTTATGTATTCATAAATTTCATCGGCTATAATAAACACATGTTTGTTGCGTGCAAAAACTTCGGCAAGGGCATGCAGTTCATCTTTTGAATACACGGAGCCCGTAGGATTGCAAGGACTGCTAAAAATAAAAACTTTAGTTTTCGGAGTGATTGCCTGCTCTAACTGAGCCGGTGTAATTTTAAAATTATTTTCAATAGTTCCCGGAATCACTACGGAAACGCCTTCGGCAAGCTTCACCAATTCCTTGTATGATACCCAATATGGTGCAGGTACAATAACTTCGTCGCCCGGATTTACCAAAGAAAGCATCACATTGGCAATGGATTGCTTGGCACCGTTAGACACCACAATCTGGTCGGGTGTAAAATTCAGATTATTATCCCTTTTAAGCTTGGTGCAAATTGCCTCACGTAAATCAAGATAACCTGATACGGGAGTATAGTGTGTAAAATTCTTGTCAATACCCTCTTTGCCTGCCTGTTTAATTCTTTCAGGAGTATTGAAATCGGGTTCTCCGATGCTGAGATTTATTACATCAAACCCTTTCGCTTTCAGTTCCCGGCTGCGTTGGGTCATGGCAAGAGTTTCAGATTCGCTCAGATTATTTATCCTGTCTGATAATATTTTCATGATATCAAAGGTTTGATTAATAAGACATACAAAAATTAAACGGTCAAAATTAGCATTTTTTTCACAGCCCTGTCAGCTTTTTTTCGATATTTGCCATCAATAACAACCAATAAATTACAGCAATGGAAGTCGTTCTGGAACTATTAAAATATATACTGCCTGCAGGTATCGTTTTTATAACAGCATGGTTGCTGTTAAAGGCATTTCTCGAAAATGAGAACAAACGTCGTTTACTCGAAATGAAAATGGAACGGCAGGCCATGATCAGTCCGGTGCGATTGCAGGCATACGAGCGTATTGTGCTGCTGCTCGAGCGTATTTCGCCCGGCAGTATCCTGATGCGTGTTGCTTCCCCGGGAATGTCTGCATTTTTGTTACAGACATCACTTATTCAGACTATCCGCGAGGAATTTGAGCACAATCTCTCTCAGCAAATCTATATTTCGAGTACTGCCTGGGAACTAACGCGCAACGCCAAGGAAGAATCCATAAAACTTGTGAATCTGGCAGCATCACGCCTGAATGACGGTGCCGGCGCAACCGAACTTAGTACACTCATTCTTGAAATGTCTATGAATCTTGAAAAAAGCGCCAATGCCACGGCAATTGAGTATATTAAAAATGAAGTTCGTCAAAATTTCTGAGGTTGAAATCTGAAAGTTTAATTTGTATCTTTGCATTCACAAATATTAATTTCTTACCTAAATATTTTACATTATGATGAAAAGAATACTCGTTTTCGCAGGCGTTGCAGTCATCGCCATCCTTGCCTTCTCTTCTTGCAGGAAATGTGTAACATGTACAGCAACCGAACGCTCTACCGGTAATAAAGTTGACCAAACCGACTACTGCGGCATGAAAAAAGTTGTTGATACCGATGAAAGCACTTACAAAGCTATTTGGAATGACGGTTACTATACCGCAACATGCAACTAAGATTTGACTTATTATAAAAAAGACCGGCGGAAATGCCGGTTTTTTTTATTCTATTTTTCTTCTGTTTTCTTTTATCACACTCTTTATCTTTTTTTCGCGTATCCTTGTTTCTTTCTCAGCTTCGGGAACCTGAGTAGCCCGACGTCTTTTGACCGGTTTCAGGCAATTTTCAATAATATTGAAAAACTTTGCGGTAACTACCTTTTTATTTCCAAGCTGCGTTCGCTCCTTTTGAGACACAATTCGAAGAATTCCGTCTGAATTTATCCTGTTTTTCAGTTTCAAAGAAATTTTTTGTTTATCGGAATCGCTGAGAATGGCACAAGCACCAAGGTCAAATAATAATTCTACCCGAGTAGAAACCTTGTTAACATTTTGCCCGCCACTGCCCGAGCTCCGTGAAGTTCTATACGTAATATTTAATAAAAGTGGCTGTAAGTCCATGGTTACAATTTTTTTTTGCAAAAATACGATATTCTGCCAAGCCTACAGTTACCTGTTCATCACCCAAGTATAAAGGGAAACCGAACCATTAATAAAAAGGTTTGCATAGTATTGGATATCGGGCTAAGAATATATATTTTTGTGTACAAATATCCGGGTATGAAAACAATGTATAAATCCTTCCTTTTTTTAGTAATGTTCAGTTCATTTTTTGCAATGAGCTGCAAAAAAGAAGGCAAAGTAGGTAAAGACAACAGTCTGAATATTTTTTCTCTTGCGGATGATATCAGTCTTGGGAAGCAAGTAGTTGCACAAATAGACGCAGATCCTGCACAGTATCCGCAGCTGGATGAGGCATCGTATCCTGAGGCCTATACACATATACGCGGCATACGCGATAAAATTCTGAACTCAGGTCTGGTGAGTTATAAAGATCAGTTTGAATGGAGGGTTAAAATAATTCATCGAGACGATGTATTGAATGCATTTGCAGTTCCCGGTGGGTATATGTATTTCTATACAGGATTAATAAAATTTCTGGATAATGAAGCTCAGTTTGCCGGTGTTATGGCGCACGAAATGGCTCATGCGGCTCGCCGCCATTCGACCGACCAGCTGACAAAAACATATGGAATTGAGCTGTTACTTGCCATTATACTGGGCGATAACCCAAGTCAGGCTGCGCAAATAGCTGCCGGACTTGCAGAAGGATTATCTTCTCTGGCATTCAGCCGTGCCGATGAAAACGAAGCAGATGAATATGCCGTGAAATACCTGTATGTAACAGAATACAATGCTCCGAGTCTTGCCGATTTCTTTACAAAACTGGGAAATGAATCAACGGTACCGGTATTTTTGAGCACCCATCCTTCGCCCGACAATCGTATAACTCACATTAATGAAGTATGGCAGGGTTTGGGGGGCGCATCAGGTCAACTTCTTGAAACCGAATACGCGCAGTTCAAGGCAAGTTTGCCATAGTCGTAAGTCGAAAGTCAACAGCTGACAGTTGAAAGTCGTAAGAAATCATTACTTTTGCTTCCTCACAATAAGATTAAATTTATTAATTAATAAACTCCATTAACATGAAAAGAACACTACTTATTGTATCGGCGCTTCTGATGGCAATGTTTGCTAACGCACAGAGCTGTACAGAATTTTTCTTCTCGGAATACGTAGAAGGCACATCACAAAACAAAGCCATGGAAATATACAATCCCACGGCTGCCCCAAAAAATCTATCGGGCTATTTCCTGAATCGCTACTCAAACGGTGGTTCTACAGTTGCAGAATCTCTCGCACTTTCAGGCATTGTACCGGCTTACGGCACCTGGGTGGTGACCAACGGACAGCTTGATTCAAACTCCTACGGTTTTATTGATTCCGTACTTTACAACATGGGAAACCAGCATGGTAGCGGTGTTCATGGCACCGACCCTTTGTACTACAATGGGAATGATGCAATTACCCTTGAAATGACCGGTGGTGTTATTGTTGACGTTTTCGGTCATGTCGGAGCTCCCGATCCCGGTTCGGGCTGGTACGATCAACCCGGTCCTAACGGCGACTATACTACTACCTACGATTATCTTGCATGGTCAGTTAATCATACGCTTATCCGTAAACCAACTGTACTAGCCGGCATCACAACGAATCCGACTCCATTTATTGTAAATTTAGAATGGGATTCACTGCCCGAAAACACCTGGTCACATTTGGGCTCACATACCTGCAACTGCAATCCGAACGCCGTGAAACAATACGACAATAATCATCAGGTTTATTTCTTCCCGAATCCGGTTATAAATAAAGAACTGACCATAAAAGGCAATGCAGTGATTGGTTCTGTAGAAATCTATAACGTTATCGGCGACAGGGTGCTTTCACGCAAAAACACCGGCACCAGAGCAGATATGATTCTCAGGCTGGATGCCCTCACTCCTGGCGTTTATGTGGTTAAAACCACCTTCAGTGACAATAGTCTTGTTACACGGAAAATTGTTGTTGAATAAATACAAACGACCATCAAAAATGATGAATTTACAAGATTCAACATTTGCGATTACATAATAATTTCCACGGTATTCCAGATCTGGCGACAGGTCTGGAATATCTTTAATACGATGTTTGAAAGAATAATTAACAAGCACATCATGAAAAAATTTATCCTTATTATAGCCCTGCTGGCTGTTCCTTTTATTACGCTTGCCCAGAAAACAAAAATTTCAGGCACTGTGCGTGACGCTACCACCGGTGAAACCATTCCCGGAGTAAATGTAGTATATGCCGAAGGTAAAGGAACGGTAACCGACATCAGCGGAACCTTCACTTTTACGGTGGATAAAGGCGATTATACTATCAGCGTTTCGTATGTCGGTTATATGACTCAAACCAAAAAAGTCAGTGCGAATGAAAACAATACAACCGTTGATTTCGCGCTCAGCACAGTAACCCTTTCCGAAGTAGAAGTTGTGGCAGATATTGCTAAAACGCGTGAAACACCGGTAGCATTTACTACCGTTCTTCCGGCAAAACTCCAGGAAGAGCTCGGTTCGCAGGATTTACCCATGGTGCTTAACAGCACTCCCGGCGTGTATGCCACGCAGCAGGGCGGTGGCGACGGCGACTCGCGTATCAATATCCGCGGATTCAGCCAGCGCAACGTTGCCGTGATGATAGACGGTATTCCGGTAAACGATATGGAAAATTCATGGGTGTACTGGTCGAACTGGTTCGGGCTGGATGCTGTTACACGAAATGTACAAGTGCAGCGCGGTTTAGGCGCTTCCAAACTCGCTATCCCTTCAGTTGGCGGAACAATGAATATTGTAACCAGCGGCATTAACAGCCAGCGATTACTGAGCGCCAAACAAGAAGTGGGCAGCGACGGTTATCTTCGTTCAACGCTGGCGTATAATTCAGGCAAACTGAAACACGGCTGGGGCGTTACTTTTGCCGGTTCTTATAAATACACTGACGGCAATGTTGACGAAGCCTGGTCGAAAGGATGGTTCTATTATCTTAAGGTAGATAAAATCATAGGTAAACATATTATCAGCATCAGTGGACTGGGCGCTCCACAGCAACATGGTCAAAGACCTTATAAAAAACCGATCGCCACCACCAGTCTAGAATATGCACGCTCACTGGGTGTCGACAGCTTTCCTCAAAAATATTATGGTTTGGGTGAACGGTATAACCAGGCCTGGGGATACCTTGAACGTTACACGCTGAATGATGATAAAACGAAAACACGCGCCGATGTTGAGAAACTGAACGGTTACGTGAATTATTTTCACAAACCCATGATAACCCTGCGCGATTTCTGGCAGGTGAACGAAAAATTGTACATCTCGAATATAGCATACACCTCTCTTGGTTTTGGAGGAGGTACATCACCCAAGAATACTGTTGCAGAAAATAATCTGGACGCACGCGGACAGGTTAACTGGCAAAGTTATTATGACGGCAACCTCGGTCCGTTCTCAATAAATCCGACTTACAGTAAAACGGAGCACATAGCTTCGCAATACATAAAAAGTTCGGTAAACAATCATGTTTGGTATGGCTTACTTTCAACTATCAACTGGAAAATCAGTAAAACATTTGATTTCGCCGGTGGCATTGACCTTCGCAGTTACAGAGGTAGCCATTTTGAACAAATCCGCGACTTGCTTGGCGGTGATTATGTAATTGAAAACGTTGGTTTGACTCAGGGTGATAATAACAGCGATTCAAAAACGATGCACCGCGTCGGCGACAAGACCAATTATTATTACGACGGCATTGTACGCTGGGGTGGTGGCTTTGTTCAGGCGGAAATGAAAGCCGGTAACTGGAGCGCATTTTTAAATGTAAGCGGTTCGTACAGCGGGTTTAAGAAAATTGATTATTTCGCTAAAAAAGTAATCAAAGAAGGCGACTCACTGTTAAAGGTTGGATATAGCGACACCATTCAATACAACGGCAAGACGTTTACACGGGAAACTCCCGGGTTAAAATATCAGGAATCGGACTGGAAATGGATTCCAAGCTATACTATCAAAGGCGGTGTAAACTACAATCTCACCGAATCCATGAATATTTTTGCAAACCTTGGCTATCTGACGAAAGCCCGCGATTTCAGATATATTTATGAGCGGAATTCCATCAATTTAATTAAAAATATACGAAGTGAAGTTGTTGAAGCTGCCGAGCTTGGCTACAGTGTGAATATGCGGAAGTTTGCTGCAAATCTGAACGGTTATTACACGATCTGGAAAAACAAAGCCGTGAACCCGATTACTACATTAGTTGAAGGCGATAATGTAACCGGCGAAATTCCCGGAATTGATGCACGCCATATGGGTGTTGAACTTGATGTGCTTGTTAAACCACTCAACTGGCTTGAAGTGCAGGGACTCGCATCATTGGGCGACTGGATCTGGACATCTGTTGTAAAAGGCGTAGAACTTTACGACAGCTATCAGAAACTTCGCGGCACCATGGACTTCAACGCTAAGGGCATTCATGTTGACGATGCAGCGCAGACTCAATATGCAGGCAGTATCCGCGTTACACCCGCTAAAGGATTTTACCTCAAAGGACAATTCACTTATTTCAGTCGTTATTACTCGGCTTTTGCAGCGGAATCATTGAACGGTTCGCCTGAAACCCTCGACGCAAACGGCAATCAGAAAGATTCGTGGATGATTCCCGCCTATTACCTGGTGGATGCACATGCAGGCTATAGTTTTAAAGTGAACAAGATTCGTTACGCAGTGCGCGTGAGTGTGCTTAATCTGCTTGATAAATTATACATTTCGGATGCCGCCAATAACGACACGTATAACATTCCCGCATTCAATGATTTTGATGCAAAAAGTGCAAGCGTTTTCTTTGGAATAGGCAGAAGATATACGGCATCTTTTGAAGTCAATTTTTAGTCATACGATAATAGATAAAAAGTTAGTACAGAAAAAGCCCCTTGCTGAAAGCCAATAGCAAGGGGCTTTTTACTTAATAATTTCGCACTTCAACACAAAATATCAACCGTATTTTGTCTAAACAGTTTATTTTTTATTACTGTTAATATTTCTGTTCCCATACCGGCAGGGTTAATTTACATATTCAACAACACGTTTCGTTCTATATATGCCCGGTTTTAGTCGATGAACACCATTTGTGAAACGCATTTTCAGTACGTATCTTTATCCCCGAAAAACAAAAGACAACCAGATGCCTGAAAATTTCCAACTATATTTTCAGACATGGATTATGACAAAATGAGATTAATGAGGAAAGTGGTTTTAATTATTAACCCAAAAATTAAAAACCATGAAACATGTTTTACATTTCCTCATTGTGTGCCTTGCATTCAGCAATGCCACCGCACAAACGACCGTTAGTTCAGTCAACAATACGCAGACATTAAATTACCTGGTTAAATGGAGTACGGTTACCGGAACACCTTATAAAATAGGCATTTCGTCAATATTTGACAACGGAAACGTTGGTATAGGAACCAATGCGCCAACAACCAAGCTGGATGTAAACGGACAAATAAAAATTCGAGGAGGAAGTCCGGGTGCAGGAAAAATTCTAATCTCCGATGCTACCGGTCTGGGGGCATGGCAAACATCGCCCTGGACGATTGGCACCGGTATTATCAGCACAAACCAGTGGACCGGTATAGGCGACCTTCCGGCAGAAACAGGCGTTTGTCTGAAAGTCAGCAGCCAGTGGTCATACCCCGCTACATCCTCTTCACACGATAAAACCATTGTGCGTTTCACAAATATTTATGGCACTCAAAACAGCAATACAATTACCAACTGGGACATCTGCAGCAACAGTAGCACTTTTATGCTGAAGAAAAATCAAAGCAACTGGTTACTTTTAGATAATAACAACAATTTGTTACTTGGAATAACAAACACTTTTGCCATCAACAGCAATGGTAACACCGGAATTGGAATAATAAACGCCGACGAAAAACTTTCCGTGGCAGGTAACATCCGTTTAAACGATTCCACAATTTACCTGAGGTACGGGGGCGATTATTACCACGGACTTGGCTATTACAGCACATTCGGCGGACACTCAGTGGATGGTCCGGTTTTGTTTGGCTTCGGCTCAGGAATATTAGGTATTACATCACCACAAAAAAAGGCTGTGTTAAGATGGGATAACGATTTTGTTCGCATTGATGCCAGGGTAACAGCACTTGAAGTTACCGTGCAGACCGATGTCTGGAGCGATTACGTTTTGAAACACGATTATAACCTAATGCCCATTCATGATTTACAGAATTATGTTGCAGAACACAGCCACCTGCCTGAGATACCTTCCGAATGCGACATTACAGAAAGCGGTTTGAATTTAGGTGAGATGCAAAACCTCCAAATGAAAAAGATTGAAGAATTGACACTTTATATTTTTACACTACAACAGCAAATAGACGAACTGAAAAAAGTGAAGAATTAAAAACCAAGAACTAAAAATATTATGAAAACTAAAATCATTTTCTCATTGCTATTTCTTGCAACACTTATTGGATGCAAATATGAAGACGGACCATTGATAAGTTTTCGAACTGTTGAACGCCGTCTTCAGGGCGAATTCCAAGCAGAAGAATTTAAAATTGACGGGCAGGATGCGTTGCAGAAATGGAAGGACTCAATTTGCAATGATTATCTGATGATGCATTGGAGTGATGCAGGAATCCATAGCATGATTTCTATTGTGAGTACTTATGGAAGCAATGGTGGTAAATACATCATTTCAGATGATCGAAGCTCAATTCAGTTTGAAATGATGGGCAAAACCAATTCGTATCCTGGCATTGGTCCATTCGGCGATATCGCAGTTTCAAATTGGCGAATCCTTAAGCTGTCCAATAAAAAGCTTTGGCTAGAAACAGATTTTGAAGGACGTAATTACTTGCTTAAACTTAAAAAAATTAAGGATTATTCAAAATAATTAACCGTTATGAAAACTAAAATCATTTTCTCATTGCTATTTCTTGCAACACTTATTGGATGCAAATATGAAGACGGACCGTTGATAAGTTTTCGAACAGCATACAAACGCGTTATTGGGAGTTATCAGGCAGAAGCATTTCAAATTGATGGGCAAGATGCCATGCAGATTTGGAAGGATTCTGTTTGTGACATTGGAGTTATTTTTTATACTCAGGAAGAGCCTTTGAAATCAATAATTAATGTAGGGTCCTCTTTTGGCGGACTAGGTGGTCAGTTTAAACTAACAAATAACAACCGAAAAATTTCCTTTTATCGCATCGATGGTGATTCTCTTTATCCCGGCTGTGGGCCATTTGACAGAGGGAAAGAATCCACCTGGAACATTCTAAAGTTATCCAATCAACGAATGTGGATTGAAACAGATTTTGAAGGACATGATTACTTGCTTAAACTTAAAAAAACAAATGATTCATCAAAATAATTCACTATTGTCCGATAAAAATACAGAATATTATTTTGCAAACCGCAACAAATTG